>JAPXNX010000065.1:0-6756 GCA_033811795.1 Methanolinea sp.
GGACACGCACGTCGTCGACCCGCTCCTGGCACGGCCCGCTCGTGACGAGCACGTGCCGGCCGGAGAGCGTTTTCCCCGAGAGCTCGCGCTCGCACAGGAGGACGATCACCTCCATGTCGGCGATCTTCGCCCGCCCCTCCTCGAGCCGCGGGCCGGCGATGACGATCCCCCAGTCTTCCAGCGTCCTTATGCACTGCCGGACCCCGGGGTGACGGTACATCGACTCGTGCATCGCCGGTGCGATGACGATGGGCATCCCCCTCCCAATTGCAGTAGTCGCGAACGTCGTGACCGGGGTGTCATCGATCCCGCCCGCGATCTTGCAGAGAGTGTTTGCAGTGGCAGGGGCGATCAGCAGGAGATCTGCCGAGCCGCCGTCGCCGCAGTGGCGGACGTGCTCGACCATCCCCGAGATCGCGGTGATGGCCGGCCTCCCGGTCGCATAGGTGAGGGCAGCCGGGCTGACGATGTCGCAGGCCGCCCTGCTCATCACTGCCTGGACGCTGGCGCCCCTGCGCCGCAGGGCACGTGCGAGCCGGACCGTTTCCACGGCAGCGATACTGCCGCACACGCCGAGCACGACCTCCCGTCCGATAAGTGGAGAGTAATGCATCATCCCACCATCACGTCCTGCACGCAGTGCCATATATGGGGCCCCAGTTTCTTTACCCTGTGGGTCTCCACGGCGGCACGGACCCCTTTCCCTGAGAGGACCCCCGCGATCCTTTTGGATGCGTCCCCGGCAGTGTGGACATGGAGGAGAGACCCCTCCCGTACGTGGGAGAGCGCATAATCCAGGTACTGGCAGGAGTCGAAGTGCCCCATGATGACCCTGTCGTAGGTCCCAGAGAGGCAAAAGCGGCAGTCCCCGAGTACCGGGACGACCCGGTCAGCGACACCGTTCGCATCGATGTTCTTTGCCAGGCACGAGAAGGCAACGGGGTCGATCTCAATGGCGTGGACCCTCGCACCTTCCATGGCGACGGGAAGCGAGAAATACCCGATCCCGGCGAACATGTCCGCGACCCTCTCGCCCGGCCGCACCATCTTCCTGAGCCTCTCCTTCTCCCCCCTGTTCCCCGCAGAGAACATGGTGCAGGAAGGGTCGAAGAAGTAAGTGATGCCGCACTCCCTGTGCGCCACCTCCCCCGGGGTCCCTGCGAGGACGTGGGCGCGGGGTTTCCTCCTCTGCCCCTCGCAGGCTGGGATCCAGAGGACTGCCGTCGGGTGCCTCCATTCCAGGACTGCCCTGACATCGTCCTTCCCGGGCATTTCTCTCCCGTGGAAGACGGCTACCGTCCCGAGCATCGTGTATCCCCGTCCCCGGTATGGGTGGGGGTCGGGGAGAATCGACGAGAAGGGAAAACCGTCCCTGACAGGGACGTACGCGGTATCCCCTGCGACGAAGGGGCGGCGCGACCAGTCCACCCAGTCATCGCCCCTGACTCTCTCGAGGTCTATCCTCGCGATCTCGCGTACCTTCATCATCGTCTCACGGGAGGACGACCGGTTTCCCGCCATCGAAGAGGACGCGCACTCCTGTGCCGGGAGAGAAGGCGCCATGCCTGGGCAGGAGGACCTCGTGCGTGGTGCCGGTCTCCGGGTCCAGGAGCCCGAGCAGGTCGCGGTCCTGGAAAATGACCTGCAGGAGTGCAGAGTCCTCTCTCCGTCCTGCACTCCTCTCGACCTGGTCCTCGCCGACCAGTTTCACCACCCTCGATTCGAGGTCAATGCAGCGGAAGAAGCGCCCCTCGACTCCAATCACCTCGGCATACCTCCCCCGGACCAGGAGGATGTCCCCGCGGGAGTACCGGGGGAGGCGGACCGAATAGGTCACGCGGAATATCTGCTTCCCCGCCTTCTCCCCGACGAGTTTCGGGTGGGTGGTGAACCTGCCTCCCAGCGACTGCGTGATTGCCGACGCGATCTCCCTGCCCAGGCGCTGCGACCCGACGGTTATGTCGAGGCCGTCCCTGTGCTCGTCCCACTTCGAGATGAAGGCGAGCCTCTCGCCTGCGGCCGCCATGGACTCGAGAGTCGCATCGGCGATTCTGCGGCTCTCCTCGATCTCGCGCGGGGCGGGCCTCCGCCCGGTCCCCCTCACCTGGACGATCCCCTCGTAGTAACTGCCACTGATGTGCGAGCACCGGTCGCACTGCTCCTTCTTCTGCTCCACCTCGACCGTGCAGGACCCCTCGACAGGGACGGAAAAGAGTGTCCCGCGGACGGTGCACTCAACGAGGCTCCTGTTGACACTTTTCTCCCGCGTGGCGAGGTCGACGGTCACGTCGTGCAGCGCGGGGTGGAAGACAAGCGCCCTCCGGACGAGCTTTTGCACAGTGTCGTCCCACCCCTCAGGCGTGTCTGACCACACACCTGCCTCGCGGCGGGCACCGCACGTCGGGCAGACGACGACCTGGACGCGGGGCGGGCACTCCAGCCACTGCGTCTTTCCGACCCTGCACGGGCCGCACACCTCTCCCCGCGGCGACGGTCTCCCGCAGAGAGGGCACATCGAATCCTGGATGGACATACCCGTTATTTAGACCCTGAATATCTGGGCGTGGGGGACGTCACCGAGCATGAGGCACGAAGACCGGGTGATCAGCCCCATCTCGAGTGCGAGGGCGATAGTCCTCTCCCCCACGAGGTTGGCGTTTCCCGCGTTCGCGAGGGCGGACCTGACCTCGTCGGCGCTCGCGGTCCTGTCCCCGTAGAATTCTCCGCGGATGCGGATCTCCACTCCTTCCCGGTAGAGCGTGGTGTTCATGAGTTCCCTGTCACACACTGCGACCACCTCTTCCCCCCTCGGGGTCCGGTGAACCTTCATGTACATCGGATAGGCATTGGGAGGGACGGGTATTAATACTGCAACAGGGGGTACCAGGCAGGAAAACAAGGTTCGCGGTTCTCCAGGGGTGCGTGGGAACGCCGAGTTGCCATGCCGGGTTTCAGAGGTCTATCTCGACTCCATAGACACGTGAAGGGGTCTTTGCATGGATACTGTGGACAATGCCCTCGTCGATCTCCCCGGACTCAAGGAGTCTCCGCGTCACTCTCGGGACGGAGCGTGGCCCGATCACTGCCCCGGGACGGGTATTCTCGTCCATGTAATCGCTCTCCATCATGAACGCCCGCCCTTCCCGTGCGAGGCCAGGTATGCTGGGATGCGTTGCGATCAGGGAAGGGACGAGAGGAGTCTCCGGTATGGCATAGTGCTTGACCACGCGGCCGGGGTCGAGGCCGGCAGACGAGGCCATCGCCTGCATATCGGCACAGTCCCCGCTCTCGGCATGGACCTGGACCGCGCACCCGGCCTCGCCCGCCCGTTCGAACGCGAAAGAGAGCACCTCGCACGAGGCAGCCCAGACGTCTGCCGGGACCTCGTAGTGGGGCCTGCCGCTCTTGATGGCCACTGCATGGCCCTCCTCCACGAACTGTGCCGCAAGGTCGAGACCTTCCTTCATGATCGTGGCCGCCCTATCGAGGGGGACACGTTCCAGCAGCCGCGTGATCTCGGCAGGGTGGACCCCGAGGACCGGGAAGACGACGACCCCTGTTTCGGAGACCATCTTTGCAATGGCAAGGGTCTCTTCGAAGACGGGGCGGAAGTCCTCGCCGCTAAGGGGGAAGGTGCCGAATGAGGTCGACGGCTTGCTGACGAGGAAGATGTGGGTCCCTCCTGACCGGAAAAAGTCCCGTGCCGCAGACAGCCCCCTGCCGTTCCGGGGGTCGATGTGGATGTGGTCGTCCGTGACGGGAAACGGAGCTCTCTCCATCTACTCCACTATCTCCATGAGTGGGTAGCCCCCCACCTGGTGCAGCCGCGCCCGGCAGGCCACGCCATCGACGCGGGTCACGATCCCGACCTCGAGCATCAGGCCGGAGAGTTCCGAGTACCCGAAAGCATTCGGAACCATGAGGCCAGTCTCCAGGTGCACTGTCACATCCTCGACGTGCGGCTGGAGCGAGACGCTCTCCCGTATTGCACGTTCGAGGGAGCCTGCCGTCCGCTGGCTGACCGGCGACCCCACCCACTGGTGGTAGAGCGCTCCCAGCTTGATCCCTGCCTCGAAGATGGCTTTCTCCCGTGCAGTCACCATGCAGTACCGGTTGCCGGCCCAGGACAAAAAGGGGCGGATGTTCAGATGAGCTTGATGAACCCGGTCTTCGGCTCCATTGCCTCGCCCTCGCGCAGGAAGAGATCGATTTGGGCCTTGATCTCCTCCCGCGAGAAGCCCTGGGGGACTAGGGTGTCCATCAGCTCCGCAATCGCGACCCGGTCGTTCCCGGTGTCCTTCAGGATCTGCCGGATCGTCTGCTTGATCGTCCTGATCAGGTCGCGCCTCCCCTTCGTTATACCGCTCGAGACACGGTCGATCTCGAACACCCCCGTCTTCGGGTCATAGGCGACTTCCCGCAGGCAGGAGTCGACTATCTTGATGACCCTTTCTGCATCGTCCTTCTGGATATCCTGGGAGAGCCGTATCCGGGCGCTCGCCTCCGCCAGACGTACAAGGGCCTCGAGCTGGCGCGCCGTTATGGGAACTGGCTTGTCCGATCCCGCCGCGAGGTCACGCAACTGCATGTAGTACGCAGACAGCGCTTCCCGTGCCTCCTCTGTCAACCGGGGGAAGCAGGTCCGCCGGGAGTAGGCCACGTACTTCCGGAAGAGCCCGGGGTCTATTTCGGGGGTCACGGGCTTGAGCTGTTCCTCGATGAACTTTTCGTCCACCCCGGGGATGGGCTTGTGCTGGTGCTGGGCGATTGTCTCGCCGATGCTGTGTGCCTTGAGGATATGGGCTGCGATCGCGCTGTCCCGCGTGTGGTCGGGCTTGTCGCTCATCTTGAAGATGAGGTCGAAGCGCGAGAGGAGGGACCCGGGCATGTTGATCTGGTCGTGGATGGGGAGGTAGTCGTCGAACCTCCCCAGTTTCGGGTTTGCAGCCCCGAGCAGTGCGCAGCGTGACTTGAGGGTCGCCGTGATCCCTGCCTTCGCGACGCTGATGGACTGCTGCTCCATGGCCTCGTGCAGGGCGGAGCGGTCCTCCTTCTGCATCTTGTCCATCTCGTCGACCGCGGCAATTCCCATGTCTGCGAGGACCAGTGCGCCGGCCTCGAGTGTCCACCGCCCGTCCCCGAACTCGTCCTTGACCGCCGTCGCCGTGAGTCCGGCAGACGTCGAGGACTGCCCGCTGGTGTATATGGCGCGCGGTGACAGCTTGACCACGTACCGCAGCAGCTGGCTCTTCGCGATCCCCGGGTCCCCGATCAGGAGGACGTGGATATCTCCGCGGAGGTGGCTCCCGTCGGGCATCTCCTTTGCAATGCCCCCGAAGAGCTGGAGCGCGATCGCTTCCTTCACATCCTCGTTCCCGTAGATGGTCGGTGCGATGGAATGGATGATCTTCCGGTAGATCTGGGGGTCGCGGGAGAGGGCAAGTATCGTCTCCTCGTCTTTTTCGTCTATCTGCACCTCTTCGAACTCCTTTTCGGCGATCTCGATCGAGTTGCACTCGAGGTAGATGTCAAAGACCGTGTTCTTCTCCCCATGCGTCACGCGCTGGACGGAACGCAGGATGCCGTTGATCACGACGCGGTCGCCCGGGGCGACCCTTCCCGTCAGGTCGTCGGTGACGTCCACGTCCAGCGTCTGGGGTTGTTCGCCCCCGCGGAGCCCTTCCGGGGACTCCTGGATGCGAATCTTCTGGGAGTCGACGAACCGGGAGCGCCTGGGCATCAGGTCGAGTTTCTTGAACGTGCACCCTTCCGTTGCGCACCCATCCGGTTCCCTGAACCTGCCGTAACCCTGCTCCTTGATCGTGATGTGACCTGCCGGGCACCGGAAGACCGCCTGGACAATGCGGGGCCGGACCTCGGTCGTCTTGCGCAGGATACCATCGACGCTGATGAACTTGTTGATGTGGTCCGAGCGGATATGTCGTATCCCGATCTTCCGGGGGAGGTTGGTGAACCGGACGTTCACGTCCCCGGTGGGCTTTCCGTCCTTTCCCTTGACGAGCTGGTGGTTCTTGATCGCGTTTTTGACGTCCTCGATGACTTTGCCCGGGTTCTCGAGCAGTTCGTCTGCCATGCCAAGGCCCGTCCTGCCGTAGCTCTCGAGCTCCCGGTAGTCTATGTCGAGGGAACGCCGGTAGGGGTACTCGCGGGCGAGTTCCGATAACTGCTTCCTGTACCGGCTCTTGAGAAACCTGCTCCAGTCGGCGTCGCGGTCGATGATCTCCGCACCGGCATCCTGGTCAGGGACTTGCTCTTTCTTCTTCATCTCTTGCGTGCCAGGAGGACAAAGCGGGCAATCATGGCTTCCATCTGGATATCGGTGCTCGCGCCTTCCGAGAGCCGGAAGTCAGTGGTCCCCAGCTGGTCGATGAGGCCGACCCTGACGTCCGGGTCCATGTCACGCCTGGTAAGCGCCCTGTAACACTGGTTTATCAACTCGTTTGGCGCGATTCCCCTGTCGTCGAGGAGGTGGTGGAGAATTGCCGTGGCCCCTTCGAAGTTCCCGGAGAGAGATGTCGAGAGGAGGTCTTCTATCTCGTCGGGGCGGGCTGTCGCAGTGATCGCATAGACCATCTCCGCGGTGATGTCGGATGACAGGATTGCCGCTCCCTGGAGGGCATTGATGGCCTTCCTCATGTCGCCCTGTGCGATATCGACGATGGCGTCCATTGCCCCCTTCGTAATCCGGAGCCCCTCTTTCCCGGCAATTCTCGATATCTCCTTTGCGATGGCGTC
>JAPXNX010000066.1:0-6744 GCA_033811795.1 Methanolinea sp.
GACTGAGCTTGCCCGGGAGGCGGCGCACATCAAGGGCTTCGAGGAGGAGGTCTACTGGGTGACCCACGGCGGCACGACCCCGCTCGATGTCAGGCTAGCCCTGCGGCCCACGAGCGAGTGCGCGATATACCCGATGTATGCGCTCTGGATACGTTCCCACGCCGACCTCCCCCTGAAGCTGTACCAGGTAGTCAACACGTTCCGGTACGAGACGAAGCACACGCGGCCCCTCATCCGGCTCCGCGAGATCACGTCGTTCCAGGAGGCCCACACGGTGCACGCGAGCTGGGAGGACGCACGCTGCCAGGTGGAGGCTGCAATCGCCATCTACCGGGAGTTCTACGATGCTCTCGGGGTCCCGGTCATCCTGTCCCGCCGGCCCGACTGGGACAAGTTCCCGGGTGCAGACTACACGATGGCGGTCGATACGGTGATGCCGGACGGGAGGACGCTCCAGGTCGGGACGGTCCACCACCTCGGGGACCACTTCTCCCGCACGTTCCAGATACGGTTCGAGGACGCCAGTGGGGAGCAGAAGTACGCGTTCCAGACGTGCTACGGGGTCTCCGAGCGGTGCATCGCGGCGCTGGTCTCGCTGCACGGCGATGACAGGGGGCTCGCCCTGCCGCCGGCGGTGGCGCCGGTCCAGGTCGTGGTCGTCCCCATCGTCACCGGGAAGCGGAAGGAGGAGGTGAGCGCCGCTGCCGCGGGTGCCGGCGAGACGCTGGCGTCGGCAGGGTTCCGGGTCAGGGTCGACACGCGCGACATCCGGCCGGGCGCCAAGTACTATTACTGGGAGATGCGGGGTGTGCCTCTCCGGCTCGAGATCGGGCCCCGGGACCTGGACTCCCGCCAGGTCACGGCTGTCACGCGCCTGGGGGAGAAGGTCCCGGTCCCCCGGGAGGACCTCGCGGAGAGGGTCGGGGAGCTGCTCGACGCCTATGCTGTCAGGCTCCGGCAGCGGGCCGAGGAGCACGTGCGCAGCCGGACCCGGGTGTCGCGGACGCTCGACGAGGTCGCAGAGGCCGTTGAGTCGGGCGTGACGTTCGTTCCCTGGTGCGGAGACCGTGCATGTGCAGATGCGATCGAGGAGAAGACGCGTGCGAGCGTGCTCGGGACCGATGTCAGGTCGGAGTACTGCGAGGAGGCGCACGGCCCGTGCATCGTGTGCGGTCGGGAAGGGAGCACGGCACTGGTCGGCCGGTCGTATTGACGGCCATTGCAAAAGGATGGGGTGTGGACCCGACACCACTCGCGCTTCTTCCCTGGTTTTCGGGGTCAGGGATACTTTTTCTGCAGGTCGCGTGCCTTACTGGCACGACCTGCACCGGTGCACGATGCGGTAGCCGGGGGAGGAGAGGTCGCCGGAGAGCACCTTCTTCCCGCCGCCCAGGAATATCCTCCCGCACTTGTCGCACCTGCGAGGGACGATGGGATCGAACCGCCCTGCGGGCAGGTCGAGCTCGAACCGGGTATCCCTCTGCGACAGCCCGACCCGGAGGCAGCCGGTTTCATACATGGTGAGAAGCTCCATCACCTTGAGCGGGCTCGCCCCCATCTCGGTGAACGCTTTGAACATGAAATAGTTGAAGATGAGCCAGGAGAAGTCTGCCCGGTCCACCAGTTCCTCGACTTCGTTCTCCAGTCCATCCAGGTCTTCGAGGGAGCAGCCGCAGAGGGGGCAGCGCCCCTTCACGAGCTCATCGAGATAGACTTCTTCCTGGCAGCCCGGACAGGTCGTATGGGCCGCATGGGTCCTGTATGTCATGGTCTTTCCGGTGGTACCGGCTTTAACCCGGTTGTATTCTGGGACACGTCATTGCCGATGGCTTCGTGCTGTAGTGAGATTGGTCCGCATAACGGTACCGTGTCTTGTCACCGCACGCCTGGAGAGGATACCGGTGGAGCCTTCCGGAAATCCGCCCCCGAGTGACCCGGTCCAGGGCGATTGCCTTTCCTATTTGTACCCCCATCACATAAACCATGCGCTCGGGGTCTTCCTGTCCGCGCAATGGACAATCAAGAGAGAATTTGCAGGTATAAAAGGCCTTCCCCACGCGACATCCCGCGGGGGTGCCGGATCCCCCGGAGTCAGCGCACGAGGATCCCGAGGGCCTCCGAGAGCGCCCGGATTCCCTCCTCCTTCCTCCCCTCTTTGAGCAGCGTGACTGCACGCGATAGGCAGTCCCGGATGGACTCCCTGTCGATGTCGTACGCGACCATGAAGCAGCGGACGGACTCCTCTATCTCTCCAGAGAGGAAGTGGCAGTTGGAGAGCTCGATCCAGGCGTCCGCGTGGCGCGGGTCGTCGCGGACCACGCCTTCGAGGATACGCACGGCCTCTTTCCGCATCCCGGTCCGGGACAGGGCAAGCCCTTTCCAGTACATGTTCCGTGGGCCGGTGAGCGGCCGCGACTCCTCGGCCCGCGCGAAGCAGTCGAGGGCGTCGCGGAACTTCCCGAGCTCGCAGTACGCGATGCCCTCGAGGACCCAGGCCGACGAGAAACCGGGATAAATGGCGAGGGCCCGGGAGAAGCTGGAGACCGCCTCCTTTCTCCGCTTCAGTTTCAGCAGGGCATACCCGTGGTTCACCCAGGCACCCACGTAGCGGGGGCGAAGCGAGGTCGCGATGGCCGTGCATTCCAGTTCCTCTTCGAACCTGCCGAGCTCTCCGAGCGCGTGGCCCTTCGCGTTCCATGCACGGGCGTTGGACGGGTCGAGATGGATGGCCCTTTCGCAGCAGAGGAGTTTCTCGGAGAACCTCAGGAGCTTCCCCAGGGCAAAACCCCTGTTGATCCATGCCTCGGCGTTATCCGGATCGAGCGCGAGCGCCTGGTCGCATGCCTTGACCTCTTCGCGGAACCTCCCAATCTTTCCGAGCACGAACCCGGACGCGACCCAGGCGGGGACGTGTGTCGGGTCTTCCTGGAGCGCCCTGGAGAGGAGCCCGAGCGCTTCATCGTGCCTCCCCCTCCGCGATGCGAGGACGCCTTCCCGCGTGAGCGCCGCAGCGATGCCTGCATCTTGCCCTTCCCCGGCACGGACCTCCACGGTCATCGCCTCCTCGCCGCTCTCCCTGCCTGGCAATCCCGCCTCCGTCATGCTCTACCGGCACCGGACCCGTTCCATTTACACAATGGTTCTCGCGGCATTCGATAAATTCATTCCATGCAAAAAGGGACGGTGAGCCGGGGCGCGTCATCCCGGCGGGGACCGGGAGTACATCCCACACAGCATCCGTCCAGTTCGCCCCGTTCTCGCGTGCGAATGCAGGAGTGCCGGTGCAGGGTGGAATTGTGCCGGGAGAAGGATTATTGCCAAAAAGTGCCCCATTGCATCGCATGGGAAGAATGATCCCCCCATGCGCCTGCACGATTGCCGGCTCCGACCCGAGCGGGGGCGCGGGCCTGCAGGCAGACCTTGGCGTCTTCTCCGCACTGGGAGTCCATGGCCTCTCTGTCGTGACAGCGGTCACCGCCCAGAACACGAAGGGAGTGGCCGGGGCACACGTCCTCCCCGCTCCCATGGTCTCCCTCCAGATCGAGACGCTCCTCGACGAGTTCGAGATCCGCGCGATAAAGAGCGGCATGCTTGGCGACAGCGAGACCATCCGCGTCCTCGCACGTGAGATCCCGGACGGGGTCCCCTTCGTCCTCGACCCGGTCATGGTCTCGACGAGCGGGCACACGCTCCTGCCCGCGGGCGCTCGGGGGGCCCTCGTCTCCGAGCTCCTGCCGCGGGCGACCGTGGTGACCCCGAACACGGGCGAGGCCGAGGCTCTCTCGGGCATTGCACCCATCAGAAAACGTGCAGACGCCCTGCGTGCCGCCCGGAAGATCCTGGACCTCGGGCCGGAGTACGTCCTTCTCAAGGGCGGGCACATCGCCGGGGAGAGTGCAACCGACATCCTGGTGAGTTCGTCCGGGGAGTGGTGCATCTCCACTCCCCGGTACCCCTACGCCATCCACGGGGCGGGGTGCTGCTTCTCGGCGGCGCTCTGTGCGTTTGCGGCGCAGGGTCTCCCGGTGGTGGACTCCTTTGCGAAGGCCAAGGAGTTCATGGACTTTCTCGTCGCCAACGCGGTGGAGGCGCCTTCGGGGATGCACGTCCTCTCCCCGTCGGGCTGGCTCCTGGAGAAAGGGTGACGGGGCGGGGACCTCCGGTATCTTATTGAGGGATCGGGCAGCAATGTGAACCCAATGGACGGCGGGGTGCAGGGGAGGGACCCCTGAAGCCATGGAAGGGGGTGGCAGCGGGGACGGGCTGTTCCGGGAGGCGCTCGACGCACTCCCGTTCCCTGCCTGGGTCGTGGGTGCCGACGGGCGGGTCGCCTTCTCGAACAGGGCCGCTGCCCGGATCTTCGGGTCCGGCGGCACGGCGGGTCCTCTCCCCGGCGCCGCACTCGGGATCGCCAGGGCAGCGGGGATGGCCGGGGAGCCGGTGCGGGCCGCAATCACCGTGACTGCGAGGGGCGACCGGGCCGTCCAGGTCCCGTGCGAGGCAATACCCCTATCTCCGCATTCAGCCGGGATGCACAGGCCGGTGGTCCTGGCTGCACACATCTCCGGGGAAGGCGACCCCCTCCTGGAGCTCTTCGTCCGGGACCTCTCCCGGAGGAAACTCCGGGACCTCATCTCGGTGATCAGGCACGACATTCTCAACCAGCTGACGGTCCTCATCGGTTTCCTCCAGTACTCCGAGGACCTCTGCGAAGACCCCCGGCTCCGGGAGTTCATCGCGAAGGAGGAAGGAGCAGGAAAGTCCATCCAGTCGCTGATCGAGTTCACGCGGAAGTTCCAGGACCTCGCGACGGAGGAGCCCGCCTGGATCGCCATTTCGTCCCTTGCCGCTCCACGGGAAGTGCAGAGTCTCCCGCGGGACCTCCGGTTCGATATCGACTGCGGCGATCTCGAGGTCTACGCAAGCCCGCTCCTCGCAACGGTCTTTTCCATCCTGGTCGGGAATGCCGTGGACCATGCAGCCGGGCTTTCCCGGATCGCCGTGACTGCATCGGAAGATGGCGGTGACCTCGTAATCGCGGTCGAGGACGACGGCCCCGGCATCCCGCCGGGAGAGAAAAAGATGCTCTTCGAGAGGGGGCACGGGCGTCAGCGTCAGGGGGGGTACAGCCTCTGGCTCGCACGCGAGATCGTGGAGGCCTGCGGGGCGACCATACGCGAGTGCGGGGAAGAAGGGAAGGGTGCACGGTTCGAGATCCGCATGCCAGCAGGACTGTGGCGGAGGAAGAGGGGGAAAACGGTCAGCTGATCTCCTGGACGATCCGCCCGTTCCTGAAGATCGAGATCTTGCCCCCGCTCTGCGACAGGACGATTCCGACCGCATGGGTGTCGAGCGTGATCGCCGCGATGGAAGAGTGGCGGGTACCGAGGCCCTTCGGGACTCCGGCCCTGCTCGTATCGACGGTGATGTACCGGGCGGCGGCCTCGATCTGCCCGTCGCCCCGGACGACGAACGCCCCGTCGAGCTGCGCCAGTTCCTTGATCATCTCCTTGATGTCGGGGTTCGTGACCATCCTCTCCCCGGGCGGGTGGCCCTCGAAGGGGTTGAGTATCAGCTGGCGCGACCTCTCGAGCACGGCATCCGCGTCCCCGATGATGAACGCCGTCCCCAGTTTCTTCCCCTCGCGCCCCTCTCTTGCGATCTCCACGCAGATGTGGAGGACCGAGTCGAAGACCTCGTCCTTCACGTCTGTTTCGGCAATGACGGTGTCCCGCCAGGCTGCCGTGCTGATCCGCAGCCGGTCGCGGTGCGCGTGGTCAGTGATATCGTGCCCGATGCAGACCACCTCGGTGAGCTTCCCATTATCGTCCCGGATGGGGGAGAGCGTCCACGCGACCCAGACCGGCTCGCCTGACCGGAGCGCCATCTCCGTGATGGAGAGGCCGCGGCCTTCGCGGGCGAGCCTCGTGTCGCGGGAAAAGTCAGGGGCGTCTTTCCGCGACCCGGCAGGGAGGAGGGTGTCCTGGAGCCGCTTCCCGAGGATCTCGGCCTCCGAGTAGCCGAAGAAGGCCTGGGCATGGGGGTTGAAGAACGTGACGGCGCCTTGCGGGTCGAGCTTGACGATCAGGCTGTTCGCGCTGGCGAGGAACTCCCTGTACCGGATATCCTGCTCCCTGATGGCATTTTCCAGTCTCTTCCTCTCGGTCTGGTCCTCGGCGACGATGACCTGGCCCCGGGACGGGTTCTCCGGGTCCATGGCCCGGACCCGCAGGCGCACGGGCACCCGGGTGCCGTCCTTTGCCACGAGCTCGGACTCGGCATGGCCCCACCCCTGGTTATCGGCCCGCAGCGCGAACTCGCGGAACGCCCGGTCGCACTCCTCCTTGCCGGGGAAGAGATCTGCGATATCGTGGCCTTTGAGAGATGCGGAGTCCGTTCCGAGCGCCCGGGCCATCGTCGAGTTGACCCACTCCACCTTCCCGCTGGCGACCTGGCAGAGCCACATCGGGGTGACCGAGAGGATCGCGGAGAGGAGGTCTGCCCGCAGCACCTGGTCCCGCTCGGCCTTCCGGCGGAGGACTGCCTGGTAGATCATGTCCTGCAGCTCGGCCACGGGCCGGGGAGGCGACCCCGCCCGGACCGGGACCTCGGCCGCGTGGTTGATGTCGCCGAGGACGAGTGCGTTTTGCCCCTCTCTCAGGTAGAGGATGAAGGGGGTGGCGGGGATGCGGGACTTGAGCTCCTTCTGGAGCTCGACCCCGGTCATGTCGGCCAGGAACTCTA
>JAPXNX010000067.1:0-6735 GCA_033811795.1 Methanolinea sp.
CGGAACTCGCATACGGGCAGCGCGACGAGAACCTGGTGGGAACGATCAGCACTCCCGTGCTCGAGATGGTCCTGGAAGGACTGGAAAGGAACGGGACATTCACGCAGATGGAGATCCCAGGGCTCGATGGGGTCATATTCCAGTACAGGCTCCCTGACAACAGGGTGGTGTACTATACGTTCACGAATATCACCCCGGAGACGACAACCGTCGATCAGAACCACCCCCTCGCAGGCCGCGAGCTCGAGGCAACAATAACGCTCCTCAACGTGACGAAGAAGGCGTGAAAGTTCCTATCCTTTTCCTGGCTCGCGAACCGGGAGGACCAGCTGCTGGACATCCAGGAATCCCTGCAAATCTCGTCATTCCTGGGAAAAGAGGACCGTAATAAGCTTTTCAGGGAAGGCACCGGGATTGTGGCACCCGATGCGATCCGATACATTTTTTATCACAATGCCATATCTCATTCTGGTGTACCGGGAAGCGTCGCCACTTCCGAAGCCTGGAGTACTGCCTATATTGATGCCACCTTGATTGTATAGTGCTTTTTCAGGCAGGCGTCGCCCGCTGAACGGTGCACCAAAAAATCAATTTTCCCTACTTGTATATAAATTCCTTGGTCGAAAGAGTATTTTTCTCGTCTATTTTGGCATGCGTCAGACGCCCTGGAACGGAAATTGCAATCGGGACAATAATTCATAGCTATAGCTGGAAAATTGATATAATCGCTCCAAAAAAGAAAATAAAAGTAAATTTTCGGTTTCGAAGGACTCACCCGGCAAACTGCCCATGCCCTCCCGCGGGATCTGGGGGCCGGGGGTAGGAGGGGGATCGCATGCCAGGCGGCAAAAAACTGGCCTGCGGGGGCAGGGGTGCCGCAATGGGGCGGCAACCCCCCACTTGTATTCAAATTCCCACTCGAAACACCATGATGTGAGCATCAGGCCCAACAGATGAAAATTTTAATCCTCCCCCCGTTTGACTTTTGGCAAGTGAATCAGTCAATTTTCATGCCAAATAGCAAAGGACCACGTTCCTGGCAGCCTCGTGGACTCCCGGTCCGGAGCGGATCTTGGGGCGGTCGACCGGGAGCAAGGTGTCAAGAAAAAGCAGGCATGGGCCCGGCCGGATTCGAACCGGCGACCTCCGCCGTGTAAGGGCGACGTCATGACCGACTAGACCACGGGCCCGGATAGCCAGAAAAATTCACCTGTGAGTGTATTAAAGCCACCTATCGGCGCCCGGGGGAGCAGCCCGCGGCGACGGGGAAGGGGTTTTTTCCGGGCAAACCGGCGGTGACCGTGCTCACCCACCCCCTCCTATACGGAACAATCCCTGTACCTCCTCGCGTTCCAGGTTTCTTCCACCGACCCTCATTGTCCAGGAGCGGGCCTCCAGGAAGACGGGGTCGAGGGGGGAGAAGAGGTCGGAGACCTCCCACGTCGAGAAAAAGTGGGTGCAGATCCCCGTTTCCAGGAGGCGTGTCCCCTCCTCTATTTCGGTCCCGCTCCCGGCCCGGAGATCGGAACGGGAGAACACGCGGACAAAGACCGTGCCCCCCTGCCTGGCGACCCGTGCAGCCTCGTGTGCCATCCGTTTCCGGTCCTGCAGCAGGCCATGGCCAAGGACATGGACGAGGAGGACGGAATCGAATGATCCGTCCGGAAACGGCATCCGCCTCGCGTCGCCGCAGAGGACGTGCACGTTGTCCACCCGGGAGACGAGGGGGCGGCAGAGGGAGAGTGCCGGGCGGGCATGGTCCATCCCGACAAGGTAGCAGGAGGGATCTCCCCCCATGACAGGACCGATCGCCTGGAACATCCTGCAGTCACCGCATCCGACGTCGAGTACCCGCCCTCCCGGCGGGATGCCGGGCAGGTCCTGAGTGGCCCTGCCATAGATACGTCCCTTCCGCGTATATTCCCTCTCCCAGGCAAGGCGGAACCGGTCTTCCATGGAGTCACTCCTCCCCAGACCGGCGCCCCTGGGGATGTCCGGGGGGACACGGACCGTGAAAAAAGTTAATGATGGGCCGCGGCGAGGGGCTGGAACGAAGGATGGATAAAGGAGAGGTGGAGTCATCCCCAGCGGGGGATTGGGTCAGATGAGACCAAATGATTTCAGCGTCACTTCCGGGTTGACCCCGCCGCAGTGATAGACCACCCCTTCGGAGATCTCGTTGATGACGACTTCTGCAGGGGAAAACAGCGACGTGTCGATCTTGTAGAAGTCACCGCCAGCCTCTTTGAAGATGTCGTTGAATGGTTTGCCGTATCCCTTCGACTTGTTGCTCGGTATCTTGTCCAGGTAGTCCCGGATCTCGGGCGCTTTCATCGTCAGCATGATGCGGCCATGGTAGATGGTTGCATCGTTCGTGACACCCATCGCCATCTTCGGGCCCCTGACGGGAGGAACCGGGGCAGTGCCGATTGCCGCCGTTATCTTCCGCGTATCGAAATGGAGTTCGTTCAGCTTGTACACTGCTGTCTCCACGCACCGGCCGGAGACCTGGATCGAGCCGACTATCGATGACGTCGGAGCGACCACGGCGCAGACGTTCGCCGCGTCGACGTGGCAGTCCTCCGCGATCTTCTCCATGACCTGCGCGTTGGGGAGGTGATCGCTCTCGAGGGCGATGATGGCAGAGTCGAAGTCATCCTCGTACTCAATGACCTCGAACGTGTGTTTGGGCTTGAGCGACAGCGCCCGCGCAGGACCGCTGCCCATCGCGAAATAGTTGTTGTGCTTGATTGTCCACCCCGCCTTCTGCGACCCGAGGCACGCGATAGAGGGAAAGTCGGTAAAGACATCGATGAACGGGATAGGAACGTCCTTTATGGACGCCATCCGGAAATTGACCTCTCCGAGGCCGCCCATGCAGATCTCGGTGAAGGCTCGGCCCGCGGCATACCCGCCGCGTGTACTTACCCCGCAGTCGATAATCCGGGCCCCGTTATCAAGTTCATGGTACGCGGCATTGAATTCTTCAGCGTATTCCGCCAGGTTCTCGAATATTTCAAGAGCAAGTTCATTGACACTGAGCACGAAGAGTACCCCCTTTTACCATAGAACATACCCGGCGAAGAGATAAGAGTTATCAAATGATAGTTTTATAAAAGGGTTCAGGAGATATACTCGCAGATTTTCGCCGGGTTGTAACGGAGGGAGATCACCCTCGTGCGGCCCTTGCCGTCGCGGTATTCAAGGTCCACGAGGCGGAGTGAATCGAGTTTCCTGACGATTTCGTAGAAACGCGTGTACCCGAGTGCAGACTCTTCCTTGATCGCCCGGTAGACTTCTCCCGCGTTCATCTCCCCTTCACCTGCTGCATGGCGTGCGAGGATCCCGAGGACAGCCTTTTCATCGGGTTTGAGGGTCCTCACGGACGATGCGAGGTGGATATACCGGGAGACCTCATAGGCGCCGCAGATGTCTTCCCTCTCGATCTTTCGGCTGGCCCTCTTCTCGGCGTTCAGGCCTGCACGCTTGAGCAGGTCGATCCCGACACGGAGGTCACCGCTCTTCTGGGTCTGCTCCACCACGAGGTCAAACATCTCGGGGGGTAGGCAGCCCGGGTACAGGCCCTGCATCACGCGTTCACCGATGATCGTCTTCACCTCCTCGGCCGTGTAGGGCGGGAAGTAGATCTCCGTCGGCCGGAAGACGGAGGAGACACGTGCATCGACGACGGACGAGAGGTCGATGTCCATGTCGCTCAGGATTACGATCACTCCAGTACGGGTGCCGGGATACGCCTCGTGCGAGCGGAGGAGCGTGTATAGGACCCTGTTGAGCTCGTTTTCGTAGAGGAGGTAGTTCGCGTCGTCGAGTGCCACCAGGAGCACCTGCTCTTCCTTCTGGAGGATCCTCCCGATCGCATCGAAGACCTGTTTGAAGGACGTTCCGGAGGACGGCGGGAGGTGCCCCGAGAGCCTTCGGTAGATCTGGGAAAAGATCGCGAACTTGGTGTTGTCGATCTGGCAGTTGATGTGGACAGGGACCAGTCTCTTCGTGGTCTCCTCGATCTCGGCGAAAAGCCGCTTGACGCTCGTCGTCTTCCCGGTCCCCGGGAGGCCCCTGCAGACGGTGTTGAGCGGGCGAGCCCCTTTCATCCCCGGCTTGATCTGGAACGCAAGCTCCCGCATCTGTGTCTCGCGGAAGTTGAACTGCTCGGGCACGTAATCGATCTCGAAGACCTCGGGGTCCCGGAAGAGCGTCTCGTCCCACATGAGGATGTCCTTCTTCACTCCGCCCAGTCTCCCTGCCACGACCCCTGCGCTCCGCGTCGCAGGTGCCCTATACGTTCTTGAGGCATTTCCTGCACAGCGTCCTGCTCGCAAAGAGCATGCTCATCTTCTGTTCTGCCGGTTTGACGGGAGCCCCGCACACCTCGCACGCCAGGACCCCAGCCGTGTCCCCGGTTTCTGCCGCGGCTGGCCCTGCAGGTTCGTCATGCACGTGGAGCGGCACCTGCGTGATTGGTTTTTCCGGTTCGGCCTGCCTGGCGGACTCGCCCGTGCGAGGTGTCTTTGCCTCTGCAACGGGCGCCGGGGCTCCTGCCGGGAGTATGCGGCGGCGGAACGCCTCCACTCTCTCCCGGGAGGACGGGTCTCCCTGCCCAAACTTCTGCAGGACGGTATCGAGGAACCGGGCGAGTTCTTCTGCGTCGCTCTCGTCCTGGACAAGGCCGCTCACTTCCAGGCGGAGGTTCTCGTAGTTCTCGAGGTTCACCGTGATGCCGATCGAAAGTGTCCTCTGCCCTTCCATTGGATCATATTCTGCAGGTATTTCTAATGAAAGTGCCCCCGGTCTACATGGGGGACGGCGGGTGCGGCGGAACCCCCCGCATCTCCTGCGGCTGCACGGGGAAAAAGGCAGATCTCCTCGTCAGGAGACAGTTACCTGCGCACCCGTGTTGGAGCCGGTGGTGCAGATCACTTCGCCCCCCCCGGACCGGTCCAGCGTCTTCCTGCAGGCTCGTTCGATATCGCCCGTGTCACCCTCGCTGAACGCGAAGACGACCGGGCCGAAGGAACTCAGGCCTGCACCTGCTGCCCCCGCCTCCCGCATTGCCTCCATCAGCTCCCGGGTGACGTGGTGCGCGAACGAATTCTCGACCTTCTTGAACCCGAGCCCCTGCATCCGGTCCACGGCCCGGCCGAAGAGCTCGAGATCTCCCTCTACAAGGGCCGGGAGGAGTGAGACGAGGACCAGATGGGAGAGCTTTCGGACCTCGTCGAGCGGGACAGGGCAGTTGGAGGAGAAGAGCTCCTTTTCGCCAGTGCCGCTTGCCCCGCTGCAGTTCTCAGGCATGGCGAGGAGGACCTTCCACCTGGGCGGGAAGGTGTGGCGCATGACCACTTCAGGCGGGCGCACGCCGCGCGATGCCGAGGAGGGGAGGAACGCGGACTTGTCTTTCGATGCGCCGAGGGAGTGGCCCCCGTCGCAGATGAACCCTCCGGTCTCAAAGGCTGCAGTGCCTATCCCCGACGTCCCGCCGCGCCCTGTCATGCGGGCGAGCTCGCGCGGTGCAGATACCTGGCCGTACAGGTGGCAGAGGGCGGTCGCCGCCGAGAGGGCGAGCTGCGTCCCGCGGCCGAGCCCAACGTGGCCCGGGTAGACCGACTGGAGGGTGAACTCGGCACCGCCGGGGAGCCGGAGCGCCCCTGCGACGGCCCGTGCTGCCGCAAGGACGCGCTCCTGCGCGTCACCGTCGCCACCCCGCACGGTGAATCCCTCGCCCCGGCGGGCGGAGAGGACGACATCGGGGCGGATGAGTGCAAGGCCGATCCCGCCGTCGACACGACCGAGGCTCCCGTTCATATCGAGAAGCCCGAGGTGTATGCGCGACGGTGCGCGTACGACGATACGCCGTTCGCCGGCGAAACTGGCTGCAGGGAACACCTCCTCGATGTGCATTAGGGGCGAGTCCTCGTGGATGATCCGGTACTGACGCGAGAGAAAGAGCGGGTTTCCGGAGAGCCCGAAGGCCTGGGCGATATCGGGTGCACGGGAGCCGGCAGACATCCCGACGATCTCCCTCCGCGTCTCGAGCTTGTGGTGTTCGAGAATCTTCCCTATCGGGATATCGGCACGCATGAGGTCGTCGCGGAAAGAGGGCAGTAGCCTCGAAATCGGGGTATACGACTCGGCGTAGATGAGCGTCTCGCTCGTCTTCGTGTTCTTCAGCTCGACGACCCGGTGGTTGACCTCGTCGCCCGGACGCAGCTGGAGTTTCTCCGCCACTGCAGAGTCAGCGTCCACGACCTCCTGGAGCCGCGTGGTGACGGTGACCGGTGCACTGCAGGCAAGTTCCAGGAGTCGTGTTACGGAACCGTCGGTCCCGAGGAGGACTCTCTGCAGGGGGGAGAGTGGCCCTGCTTCGCGTTCGAGCTCGTCGCACAGCAAGAATTCCTTCATGTCTTAGCAGGAGATGGTTGCCCCCACCATACAATCCTTCTCCTCCTGAAGTCAGCCTGGCGCCCCGCCAAGGAAAAAGGGGAGAAACTCGAGCCCGTCGAGGACACCGAGCGACCCGCCTGCCGCTTCCCGCTCGCAGAACGACCGGCAACCGTCCTTTCCGACGCCGAGGATCGCGAACGGGACAGGGTCGCGCGAGTGGGTGCGGATGCGCAGGGGTGTCGGGTGATCGGGGAGGACGGCGATACGTGCCCGGCAGCCTTCGAGGATCGTCCCGACCAGTCCGTCCAGGCGCTCGATGGCGCTGACCTTCTC
>JAPXNX010000068.1:0-6590 GCA_033811795.1 Methanolinea sp.
GTAGTAAGTGATGTAGTTCCTGATCGCGTCCCTGATCCCCTCGGAACGCGAGGAGTACCCCCTGTAATTGATGATCTCGTCGAACTTGTCCAGCAGGTTTTTTGGCAGCGAGATTCCGATCCGGGAGAGCTCGGTATCGACAGTCATGATTTTTTGCCTCTTCCCAATGACTGTCTTCATATATTATGACTTAAAACTTCGTAACAGAGGGTTGCCTGAATGGCAATTCGTGCTACTGATCAGTGAATGGAGTCTTTTCTACAGGTTTATGACAGGGAGCGACACATGCATGGAAGAAGAAAGGATGCAAGCAATTGAGTTCTTCGGTCTTTCCGAGAAGGGACTGAGGGAGAGGAACGAAGATGCATTCCTGGCAGCGGACCTTGGCGGCATCCATGCCTTTGCAGTCTCTGAAGGCTTGGGAGGGCAAAAAGAGGGCCCGAGTGCAGCCCAAGTGGCAGTCGAAGCCATGGTAAAGGGTTGGGCCGCTCGGGATACGACGCTGGCTGGGATACTTGAAGAACTCCTGGGGCGGGCAGAGGGGGCTCTCTACAACATGGAAACAGGGGAAGCGGGGATCGAACCCCCCGCAGTTGTCATGGCAGTCGCCGTTGTCAGTCCGGATGGCAGGTGCATGGTGAGCACCCCCGCTTCCCGCAAGGTCTTCTTCCTTGCAGGTGACCGGAAATACACCCGGGACGAGGGAGCCATCGGCACACCAGGACATTTCGTCCTCCATGACCCTGGGGCAGGGATACACGAGGCGACTCTCCCCGAAGGGTTCCTGGTCCTCTGCTCGGACGGGATCACCGATTTTGTCCAGGACTCCCGCATCCAGGAGATCGTTGCCGAACGGGGCGATGATCTCGAAGAAGCCTGCAGGAAGCTCGTGCACGAGGCATTCCAGAACGGGAGCGATGACAACCTCACGATCATGCTCGTCAGGCGGAGGGGCCCTTGAAAATCCGCGGGGCTCCTTATAGCATCCACCACGGGGGGTAACATTGGACAGCATCACCCATGCCCTGGCCGCGGTCCTGGCCTTTTCTGGTCCCCTCGAGGGGATGGGTCTTCTCGCTGCAGTGCTGGGAGCGGTCCTCCCTGACTGCGATATCCTCTTCCATGCAATATCAGGCCGCGACCCGCGGCTCTTTCTCTTCACCCACGGTGGTTTCACCCACAGCTTCCCTGGGACTCTTGTGACAGCAGCAGGAATCACAACAGGCTTCGCAACATGGTCATGTGTGACCGGGCAGGACCCTTTCTTCTTCGGCATCATGGGAATGATCTTTTTTTCCGCAGTTGGCGGGGCGCTGACGCATGTCATCCTGGATTTCCTCGTTCTGCCTGGCATACCCTTGCTGTATCCCCTCACGGAAAGGAAGGTCTCTTTAAAGATATTCCCCGGACCAAGCATCCTGCTCCTTCTCATAAGCATCAGCTTTATCTTCTTCTCCCTACTCGGGCTGGCAAAAAGCCAGATGCTGCATATATATGCGGTGTTCCTAGTGGGGGCCATCCTTGCTCGTGCTGGGCTCAAGGTGATCGCCGTGCACCGGTTCGGGAGAGGTGCTCTCCCGACATTCAACCCCATGAAGTGGCTGGTCATCGAAGATGCCGGCGATACGTTCCGAGTTTACTACTCGCACCTGTTCTCCAGTCCCGAAGGGGAGCGTGTCTATCCCAAAAGTTCAGGGTACCCGCCCCCGGACCCTGCAGAACACATGCAGGACCCCGATATCCGGAGGCTCTTTTACAATTCTTATGTTGTCATTGCCGAAAGGCAGGAGGAGGGGGCGCTCTTTCGCGACCCTCTCAGGGAAGACGGGTATTTCTTCTATCCGACCGAGCATACCCGTACCCTGATCAGGAGCAAGTCTGAACAGAAGGTGTAACTCGCCGGGGGGACAGGGGTTTCGCATGGCGACAGTCCGCCCGTTACCGGTTACCTCCTCAGGAAAAACGAGCCCTGGGCAGGAATCCCCGTTCAATGAGTATTAAGTAGATGTGTTTTTATATTGAATAGGGAGGTTCGATCGGCATTGCATGACGTGACAATTCCCAGCGTGAATATAGGCGTGGTGGGGCATGTTGACCACGGGAAGACGACACTCGTCTATGGCCTGACAGGGGCATGGACCGACCGCCACAGCGAGGAGATCAAGAGAGGCATCTCGATACGCCTGGGATACGCTGATGCCACGTTCTACCGGTGCGAACGTTGCGAGGGCACTGAATCTTTCGGGACACAGCCGACGTGCCCTTTCTGCGGGGGAAAGGCGGTGCCATTCCGTTCGGTATCCTTCGTGGACGCTCCAGGCCACGAGACTCTCATGGCAACGATGCTCTCTGGATCGGCCCTGATGGACGGGGCGATGCTCGTCATTGCTGCGAACGAGACGTGCCCCCAGCCCCAGACCAAGGAGCACTTGATGGCACTCCAGCTTGTCGGGATCCGCAACATCGTCATTGTCCAGAACAAGATTGACGTCGTCTCTCAGAAAGAGGCGCTGAAGCATTACGAACAGATACGGGCGTTCGTGAAGGGCACGATTGCAGAAAACGCACCGATCATCCCGGTTTCAGCCCAGAAAGCCATCAACGTGGGGGCCCTCGTCGAGGCCCTCGACCGGGTGATCCCCATTCCCGATCGCGATCCGAATGCAGAACCTTTGATGCTGCTCGCCCGGTCCTTCGATATCAACAAGCCCGGCTCGAACCTGCGTGACCTCAAGGGCGGTGTCATCGGCGGGTCACTGATCAGGGGTGTTCTCCGGGAGGCCGATGACATCGAGATCAGGCCGGGCCGGCAGGTCCAGGCCGAGAACAAGGTCCGGTGGGAGCCCATCGAGACGAAGATAACGACTATCAACATCGGGTCGAGGAAAGTGACCGAGGCGACACCGGGCGGACTGCTCGGCATCGGGACGAAACTGGACCCGGCACTGACAAAGAGCGATGCACTTGCAGGCCAGGTTGCAGGCCACCCGGGAAAACTCCCGCCGGTATGGGACCGGATCCGGTTCCGGGTCACCCTCATGGAACGCGTGGTCGGGGCCACCAGCGAGACACAGATCGAGCCGCTCAAGCACAACGAACCCCTGATGCTCTCGGTCGGTACGGCGGTCACAGTTGGGATCGTGGTCAATGCGCGGAAGGACATCGTCGAGACCACGCTCAAGAGGCCGGTATGCGCAGAGACCGGTGCACGGATCGCCATCAGCCGCCAGGTGGGAGGGAGATGGCGACTGATCGGGATGGGTGTCCTGACCGAGTGAAGGTTCTCTTCGATTCCAATGCCCTGATGATCCCCTCCCGGTTCAGGGTAGACGTCTTTGAGGAACTCGGAAAGATTATTGGGGCTTATGAACCATTGATACTGACAGAAGCACTCCACGAGCTTTCGGGACTCTCCCTCGGTCATGGGCGGGACGGGAGTGCTGCCCGTTTTGCGCTGACCCTCGCCGGGAGGTGCCACGAGGTGCCGAGCGGGTACTCCCGCGGGAGCGTGGATGAAAAGATACTCTGGTACGCCCGGGAGCACGGTTGCATGGTTGTCACGAACGACAGGGGCCTGCGGGACATCCTCCTCTCTGCAGGAGTGCCTGTGATCACACTTATGCACAAGAAAAAACTTGGTTTATTGAGGAGATAGCTGGAGAGAGTGGCAGATGTACTACAAGATGGAGATGTCTGACAAGGTGCGGGTTCCGCCGCACCGCATGGGCGAGGAGCTGTCCCGGGTGATTCTGGATGTCCTCCAGGAGTACCTCGAGGGGAGCATCGACAAGGAGATCGGGATATTCATTGCCGTGACCCGGATCGTCGCGATCGGAGAGGGCGAGATCGTCCCGGGGGATGGTGCCATCTACTATGACGTTGACTTCGAAGCGGTCGTGCTCCGGCTCTCCCTCCAGGAAGTGGCCGAAGGCCTCGTGGTGGAGACCACGAGTTTCGGGGCGTTCGTGAGCCTCGGCCCCATCGATGCCATGCTCCACGTCAGCCAGATATCCGACGAATACATCAACTACGACGAGAAGAACGCACGGCTCATCTGCCAGGACTCAAAGAGGTTCATCGGCGTCGGGGACGCGGTCAGGGTCAGGGTGGTCACACTCTCGCTGAACGAGAGGGAGCCCCGCGACAGCAAGATAGGCCTGACCATGCGCCAGGCAGGTCTCGGGACGGCACGCTGGCTCGAAGAGGACATGCTGAAGGAGAGAGAGAGGGAGAAGGAGAAGCCTAAAAGCAGTGGTGACCATGGCGGCCGCTAGGAAGAAGCTTGTATCTGTCTGCAGGGAGTGCCACCGGGTCGTCGAGGGGGAGGCCTGCCCGATCTGCGGGACGTCCAACCTCTCCACGGACTGGACCGGGTACGTGGTTATCATCGATCCGAAGAACTCGGAGATCGCCAAGAAAATGAATATCACCCTCCCCGGCAGGTACGCTCTGAAGGTCCGCTGATGCTGCGTCTTCCGGACCACCATCGCCACCATTTCAAGACACCCTTTGGAAGGCTCGAACCCGAATTCGAATGCGTCATCCCTGAGATCGAGGGTTCTTTTTTCTGCACGGTGGGAGATATCGTCACCCACAACGCCTTAAAGCACGGGCTCGTTCCCGCAGTGGCAATCGTCGATGGCTACACGATGCGGAAGCCCTGCAACCGCGTCCCAGAAGTATTCCCAAAAGTATACTGCGCCAAAAACCCGGCAGGTACAATCACCCGGGACCTTGTCGATGCGTTGAGGAGGGCAGTCGACTCTCCCCCCGCCCTTGTCATCGTGGAGGGCGAAGAAGACCTTGCCGTCATCCCGCTCGCGCTCCTTGTCTCGCCTGGCAGCATCGTGCTCTACGGCCAGCCCGGAGAGGGGGTTGTCATCCGGAGGATCGATGAGTGTGCGAGAGAGGCGGCCCGCAGGCTCCTTGCGTTTTTCGTTTCCGATCCGGGCGGGGAGCTGGACCTGTGACGCCATGGCCCTGCATGGCCAAAACGATGCGATGGCCCGAATGGGAGGTGGAAAGATTGATTGATGCAACCCGGCTGGCAGGAATAGGATATAAATAACCACGGTGCGTACAATAAGAGGATATCGAGAGGATGCCAATGGAGATCGAGGTTACCAGGGATACACGGAACGAACTGCTCGGGCGCAGGGAGGTTGACTTTGCCCTTCGCTTCGAGGGCCCGACGCCGTCGCGCATGCAGATCCTGGCAAAGCTTGCGGCTGTGCTGAATGCAAAGGAGAACCAGCTCGCACTGGACACCCTGAAGATGAGTTTCGGGAGGACCTCCTGCACGGGGAAGGCACGGGTATACGACACGGAAGAGGGAAGGAACAAGACAGAGCGCCAGTTCCTCCTCAAGCGCGGCTTTCCAAAACCAAAGGAAGAGGGGGCGTGAGGCATGGCGGCAAAGAAAAAAGCGAAGGAGAAAAAACCGGGCAGAGGTGCATATTACTCCGTTTCCGGTGGCAAGGTCGTTTTCTCGCGGAAGTTCTGCCCCCGCTGCGGCCCCGGCATCATCCTCGCCAACCACCCTGACCGCGCATCGTGCGGGAAGTGCGGGTATACAGAGTTCAAGAAGGCTGCCTGAAAGGGACGCCGCCACCTGAGACCAGCATGGTCCGGGGGCAGGACCGTCCCGGGAACACTCTCCATGCCAGGTATCGGCCCGGTCCTGGGAATCGAGGGGACAGCTTGGAACCTCTCCGCCGCTCTTTTTGAAAAGGATCTCATCGCGGAGTACTCCAAGCCCTACGTACCCCCTCAAGGGGGGATCCATCCCCGGGAGGCTGCCCAGCACCACGCGTCCTTCATGAGGGAGGTCGTCGCCCGTGTCATGCCCCCTTCAGGCAGGATTGCGGGCGTTGCGTTCTCCATGGGGCCGGGGCTCGGCCCGTGCCTCCGGACTGTCGCGACCGCAGCCCGGGCACTGGCAATTGCCCTCGACATCCCGCTGGTGGGGGTGAACCACTGCGTCGCCCACGTGGAGATCGGCCGGTTTGCCACCGGTTCACGCGACCCGATAGTCCTCTATGCCAGCGGCGCAAATACGCAGGTGATCGGGTACCTCAACCACCGCTACCGGATATTCGGGGAGACCCTGGACATCGGCCTTGGGAATGCCATCGACAAGTTCGCACGGAGCAAGGGTCTTCCCCATCCAGGCGGACCCGAGGTCGAAAGGCTCGCTCGAAAAGGTGGCTACATCGAGCTCCCGTACACTGTCAAGGGGATGGACCTTGCCTTCTCAGGCCTCGTGAGCGCGGCAAAGGACCATCCCGCCCCCCTCGAAGACACCTGCTTCAGTATCCAGGAGACCGCATTTGCCATGTGCGTGGAGGTGACGGAGAGGGCCCTTGCACATGCAGGCAAGGACGAGGTCCTGCTGGTGGGGGGTGTCGGTGCCAATCGCCGGCTGCAGGAGATGCTCGCCACCATGTGCAGCGAGAGGGGTGCCACGCTCCACGTCCCAGACAGGAAATACATGGGGGACAACGGGGCGATGATAGCCTATACAGGGAGGCTCATGCTCGAGAAAGGGTTGGCAATGCCTCCCGGAGAGACCAGGGCCAACCCCGTGTTCC
>JAPXNX010000069.1:0-3348 GCA_033811795.1 Methanolinea sp.
TCGTGTCTTCGTCGTGTTCCACGACAATAAGGGTGTTGCCCAGGTCACGGAGCCGGCGGAGCGTATCGATGAGCTTCTGGTTGTCCCTCTGGTGGAGCCCGATCGACGGCTCGTCGAGGACGTAGAGAACCCCCATCAGGTTCGAGCCGATCTGCGTCGCAAGCCGGATCCTCTGGGCCTCCCCGCCGGAGAGACTGCCTGCGCTGCGCGAGAGGGTGAGGTACCCAAGGCCCACCTGCTCGAGGAAGTCGAGCCTCGATGCGATCTCCTTCAAGACCTGGCGGGCGATCTCCTGCTCCCTGTCGGTCAGTTCCAGGCCCGAGAAGAACTCGATAGCCCTGCTGACCGGCATGTCGGTGACGTCCACGATGGACTTTCCGGCGATCCGGACCGAGAGCACCTTCTCCTTGAGCCGTTTTCCCCTGCAGCGGGGGCACTCGGATACCCGCATGAACTTCTCGAGTTCCCGCTTCCTGTATTCCGACTTGGTCTGGTGGTAGAGCCGCTCCGACTGCGGGACGAGCCCCTCCCACTCGCCCGTATGGGCCCACTGCGCGTCCCCGTTCCTCGTGTTGAGGGAGAAACGGATCCGGTCATCCGAGCCGTACATGAGGACCCTGTACTGCTCGGGAGAGAGGTCCGCAATCGGCGTCAGGACGGAGAACCCGTAGTGGCGGGCGACTGCCCCGAGGTACTGGTTCCGGTACCCATCGAGGAAGTTCCGGTAGAGGGCGACTGCCCCCTCGGCGATCGACTTCGAGGGGTCCGGGACGATGAGGCCGGGGTCGAACTCCATCCTGATCCCAAGCCCGTTGCACTCTTCGCAGGCCCCGAACGGGCTGTTGAAGGAGAACATCCGGGGCTGCAGCTCCTCGAACGTCAGGCCGCAGACGGGGCAGGCGAGGAGCGAGGAGAATATCCGCTCCTCCCCCCCGGCAGGCAGGGCGATCACGAGTCCCTGGGACTTCTTCAGGGCGTTTTCACAAGCCTCTGTGAGCCGCGAGCGGTCGGACGCGTCCAGCCTGTCGATGACGACGTCGATGTCGTGTTTTTTGTACCTCCCGAGCGCGACTTCCTCGTCGGTCCGGTGGATCTCCCCGTCGATGCGGACCCGGGTGTACCCCTCCCTGTTCAGGTCTCTCAGGAGCTGCTGGTACGTCCCCTTCTTCTGCCTGATGACGGGTGCGAGGATGGTGATGGTGCCTCCCATCTCTGCCTGGACCCTGTCCGCGATCTTCTCCGGGGACTGGGCCTCGATGCGGGTGCCGTGCTCGGGGCAGTAGGGGACACCTATCCGGGCGAAGAGGAGCCGGAGGTAGTCGTAGACCTCGGTCACGGTCCCTACGGTGCTCCGCGGGTTCTTGCTGGTGCTCTTCTGCTCGATGGAGATCGCAGGCGAGAGCCCGATGATCGCGTCGACGTCGGGCTTGTGCATCAGGCCGAGGAACTGGCGGGCATAGGCAGAGAGCGACTCGACGTACCGGCGCTGCCCCTCGGCATAGATGGTATCGAAGGCGAGCGTCGACTTGCCGGAGCCCGAGACGCCCGTGATGACGATGAACTTGTCGCGCGGCAGTTCCACGGTTATATTCTTGAGGTTGTGCTGCCGCGCGCCCCTGATGATGAGCTTCTTCATCCGGTTTCGAGTGTATCATGTGGACGCCGGACAATATAGGGGTGTGCCTCAGGGTATGGGGAGGGCCAGAGCAGGGGTATCGGGAGTCACGTGGACGACGTTGTGTGCCCAAGTTAAGGGGGGATAGGTGAACGATCCAGTCGTCCCCAAGGCCACGGATGGAGTGTCCCGTTTTAGGGGGAGTCGAGTCGTGAAGATGCAACTCCGTAAATGAATGGCCATTGGGCTTCCTGTTTGGAGAGATGCTCTGTAACGCCATTTCCCTCGGACTACGATTCTGCGGGAGTTCATCAATTCAATCTTCTATGAAAATGCCGTCGCATTTTCATATGTCGGGCCTTTTGCCAGAAGTACCATGAGTGTTTTTATGCGTCGAGTCTGTTGCATGAGGCGTCATGGATGTTTTTTTCGTTCATACGGTATCCCGTGAGTGGCGAACCTCGGTATGGTGAGAATCCGGTGCACCCGAGGTAACCATCCCTTCGCTATTTCATGGAAGTGATGCCAGCCATGGTCCGATCGAGTCACGCGGTGACGGTATTGGGGGAGGCGGTCGCTCGGATTACTGATTAGGCACCCGTCGGGGGCAGCAGGGTGCATCGCACTGGTGCATTGGGGCGACTCTGCCCTCACTCCTACTTCATAACCTCTTCGAGATAGCGAAGTCCCAAACAAATCAAGCACGGCACTCCTCCCTGACCAGGTTGCGAAGAACCATTTCTCCATTCCAACGTGAGCAGACACGACGCTCCATCATAGTGTGTGCACTGCACCAGGTAGCGAAGAGCCATTTCCCCATTCTCACAGGAATGGCGATTCCCTCGCACGAATGGAACGTATATACGCCATCGCGACCTATAGAAAGGGATTGGGAAGGCGCGGGACTGTTCCTTTCGCAAAAGGACGGTGGAATGGACAAGCGGAATATCCCCCGGTCCCGCGGAGCAAAAACATGCAGACTATCATCGTCATCGGCCACCGACAACCCGATACGGATTGTGTCGCCAGTGTCATCGGGTATGCGGAGTTCAGCAACCGCCGGGGGAACGGGACGTATGTCCCGGCCGTCTGCGGCCCACTATCGTCCGAGGCACTCTATGCGCTTTCCGCGTTCGGCTTCGAACCCCCGGCACTCGTCGAGAGTGTCGAGCCGTGCGTGGGAGACATCCCGTCGTTGTTTACGAAGAGCGCCCCGGCAGGGATGCCCACGGTCGATGTCGCGTCACTGATGGACGAGTACGACATGCGGAACATCCCGGTCGTGGACGGCAGCAACCGCCTCCTGGGACTCGTCTCCGAGCACGGGCTCGCCAGGGCATACGTGACTCCCCGGACAGGTACTCCCCTCACCATCGGCCCGGTACCTCTCGCGACCATCGCCCGCATCCTCGATGCCAGGATATGCAACGCCGGGGCCGAAACGTTGCACGGCAACGTATCCATCGTCATCGACGCACTCCACGTCGCCCTCTCCAGGCTCTCGTCCCGGGACATCGCGGTCGTCGGGGACAACGAACCCACCCAGCTCGCACTCGTCTCGGCAGGGATAGCAGCACTGGTGATAGCAGAGGGTGCGCCCGTCGGCGAGAGGGTCTGCGAGGCGGCGCGGGCAAGCGGGACTTCGATCCTCGCGACGCCGCTGGACGCGTTCTCGGTCGGGAGGATGATGCACCTCTCCCTCCCGGCAGGGAAGGTCGTTGCAACCGATGTCC
>JAPXNX010000069.1:3358-6494 GCA_033811795.1 Methanolinea sp.
CGATGTCCCGGTCGTGACCCCGCAGGACACAATCGCTTACGCAAAGAGGCTCGTCACGGATTCGAAGTACCGGGCGGCGTGCGTCGTCGGGAAGGACGGTGTCCTGCTCGGGATGATATCGCGGAACACGTTCCTCGATGACGTGCAAAAGAAAGTGATCCTGCTCGACCACAACGAGTTCTCGCAGGCGGTGGAGGGGATCGAATCGGCCGATATCCTCGAGGTGATCGACCACCACCGCCTGGGAGCGCTCTCCACCCTCAAGCCCGTCCGGTTCCAGAACGAGCCGGTCGGCTCCACGTCCACGATCGTCGCACAAAAGTTCATGGAATCGGGTAATCCTCCGGCACCTGCCACGGCAGGGCTCCTTCTTGCCGGGATCCTCTCCGACACCCTCGTCCTGAAGATGTCGACGACCATGCCGGAGGACGTCTCTGCGGCCGAGTACCTCGCCAGCATATCCGGAACGGATATCCAGGACTTCGGGGCGAATCTCATCCACCACGGCATGGACATCGAGAACACCCCCCTCGACGTACTCCTGTCCCGGGATTCGAAACGCTACACGCTGTTTGGAAAGGACGTCCTCATATCCCAGGTGATGACGGCGTCCCGGGCCTATGCTGCAGGGCATGCGAGCGCGATCAGGGAAGAACTCGAAAAACTGCGGAAAGCGCACGGAGTCGATATCTGCCTGGCACTTTTCACCGACATTATCGGGAACCACAGTGACCTGTTCGCAGCCGGGGACCGTGCAACGCTGGACTCCCTCGGGTACCTCGATCAGCCTGTCGGGCTTCCGGGCGTCATGTCACGGAAGAAGGACTTCCTCCCTGTCTTCGGGGTGAAGCTGAAGGACCTCTGAATCGGGGCAGGTCGCCGGGATGGGGGGGAGCTCATGCTCTGAAGAGTATGAGAAAGGATCCCCCGTTTCGAGCAGGTCGCAAGCACGAGAGAGCCCTCTTGTTCGCGAGGGGAAAAGATCCATCACGTTTTACATATGTCGCCGGGATGAGGGGGTCCCCTGTTTGGGAGAGAGGGAAAAAAGACCCTCTACGTCATTTCAAGTGAGAGAATTGAATTCAATCCGACCGCACCTGATATGGATCATTGCGATGTCCCTGGTTTTGCCAGTTGCTGAACCGCCGCCGGGGCGCCCTTCGGGGGCGGTGGGTTTCCTCGCAATGGGAGTGTGGGGGCGGTAGCCCAAATCCCCACTTACTTACCCACTCGAAATAGCGAAGAGCCAAAAAAGACCCCTTCACCTTTTGTGCAAGTTGGCAGAATGAAGGAGATTGCCTCGTTCAGGAAAGAATGAAAAGGGCCTCTCACGTCAAGTGAATTGCGGGAACGAGGGAAAGTCCTCCTGCCCAGGGGGAAGTGAAAAACCTCAGACTTCGAGCGAGTCCCCGGGATGAAAAGGGTCCTCCTGTCGGAGATGTAAAATGAAAGACCCTGGCAAAGTAGGAGGGAACAGGGCTGCTGCAGTCCTTTACACGATTCTCGCGCAGCAAAGAGGATCGCGGTGGCGCTCCAAACCCCGGTGGGTTGCCATCACTTTGCTGGTGCTCGTCGAATGGAGGGGATGGCGAGGGGATAGGCATTCCACTTGCCTCCCGAATGGCCTCCTCGTTATTTCATGCGGGTGGAGTCTGCTCTAGTCCGGCCCGGTCACAAGTGGAGATAAATCATTAAGAGGCAATCGTTTTGACTGCCGCTGGAGTGCGATGTGGAGTGCCGTATTACTCGCCGGCGTCTTCCTCGTCATCGACAACTTGGAGCTCCCACTCATCCTCGTCGAAGGCGACCGTCCCTGCTCCCTCGCAGACAGGGCACTGGACTTTTTCCGGGATGCTGTCGTAGGCATCGGTAAAGACACTATCGTTCGATGTCATGTCATCCTCTGTCGGCATGTGGAAGTACTTCTTGATGTCGTGAGACTTCAGCTCCTGGGCTATCCTGTACTGTTCGTTCGGGATTTCACCCGTTCCCTTGCAGAGGCGACAGCGGAGGAGGATGGTCATGGATGTAATTATTTTGACGTCTCTTGCTTTAAATCATAACTTTTAGTGACTGCATTAAGAATTGTCTCCATATGATTGTATTGTGAGAGCCTGTCCAACCAGCATTTTTTCATATAAACCTATCCGATGTTCACGGTTTCAGGGGTACATAGGGGTTCAGATCAATCAAAAAAGGCCGTACCAGACTCATTTCGGTACATTTATATACTTTGGCGAACTGCTCCTATGGTCATCTTCGCAGATAAAGTCGAAATCAAAGCACTACACGATTTATTTCCGAATCAGATGCCTATAACTCAGTATCTGAATTATGTCAACCTATATCCTCTCCTTCAAGATATCGAAGAACAAGGATACTGCAAAGAAGGGAACCACTTCAGGTATGATCCCCTCCTCATGCTCAAACTGGTTGTCGTGAAGTGTTTCCGGCAACTCTCATACCGGGATACGATAGCTTCTCTCTCCGATGAGGACTGCCGCAACCTGGGAGCGCCAAAGACAGGCGATGGCTATTACTGCCTCCCGGCCCACTCCACGCTTCACCATTTCGTTAAGTATCGACTTAAATCAGAAGGATTCGAAAAGCTCATGCACATTATCGGAGGTACAATTGGTCGGGATTCCGATGAAACGAGCGGGATCATCGATTCCACTCCGCTCAAAGCATCCCGGTATAACATGGATGCTGCATACAACCCGTACTACCAGTGCAGGATGGATAAAACCCATATCTTCCATTTGGGCGAGTTCCCGCTAGCATGCCGGATATCTGGCGGGAACGAGGCTGATTCTAAGCAAGCGTTCTCTCTTATCTCTGACGTGAAGGAGATGAAACCGAATCTCACGGCAGTATTTGCGGATGGAGGATACGACTCGTTCCAGGTCCATGCTGATATTTCCTATCACTTGAAGGCCAGGCCGTATATCGAACCACGGAATACTGCCACCGTGCAGGAGGAGGGGACTGAACCCACGCATCAACCATTGGGTAAACCGTATGTGGAAATCCGGGGGATCGGTCCAAGACCCACTCCCCGTCAAACTGAAGTTCCTGTATGAGCAGGGACGATCTGAACATGTCGGGATGTACTTGCGAAACCAGAACCTGGTCG
>JAPXNX010000070.1:0-6442 GCA_033811795.1 Methanolinea sp.
GTTGTCCTGTAATACCGAAAAGCCCCTGCCTTTCCAGGGAGGCTTTCCGGCCCCCGTATTTTTTCCCCTTCACAATTTCAAGCGGGTAAACCGGATTCGAGCTGACCAAGCCTGAAAACAGTTCATGGCGATGAAATCATCGGTGTTCCTGTACCCGCTTGCAGTACGTTCCAACGCTTCTGGATGTTCATCATGCCAAACCACGCTGCCGTGCGTAACCTATTCAGAAAAGTCCCCGATTGTTTTCTGGCAGTTGTCGCGTGCGACAAGCGAAGAGAGCCGCACCCCGGCCAGCCTGACCTTCTGCTGGCGGACGAGGGGAAGCCCGAGTTCGAGGACTGCCCTCCTGATATGGCGCGGTTCATTGGTGGGGCGGGGCAATGTCTGCGCACGTGTCGTCGTGGAAAAATCCGGGTACCTCACTTTGACCGTCACGGTCCTCGCATAGGCCCTGGCACCCCACAGTTCCCTGCATAGTTCATCGGAGAGCGAAAGGAGCGTGTCCATCACTTCTCCGGGGTCACCGCAGTCAGGGCAGAACGTCTGCTCCCGGCTGATTGATCTTGCGCTGCCGCTTCCCCTCACCTCGTCGTCATCTATCCCCCTCGCGAGGTCCCTGACTGCAACCGCCGCCTTCCCGAAAATTCCCATCAGTTCCTGTATATCCGCTTCCGCGAGGCTGCCAATAGTCCGTATTCCCATGTCCCGGAGGGACGCTGCCGTCTTTGGACCGATGCCCGGGATTTTCTCCACTGGCAGGGGAGAGAGGAACTCCCTCGCCCTTTCTGGAGTTACGACAACGAGTCCCCCCGGTTTTTCTAAGTCCGATGCAATCTTGGCTGTACTCTTCCCGGGCGCGACACCTATGGAACACGCGAGGTGTTCCTGGCTGTAAATATCCTGTTTTATCTTCCTGGCGATCTCTGTTGCAGCAGCATAGCCCCCGCAGGACGTGATGTCCAGGTACGCCTCGTCGATGCTCACCTGCTGGAACCGGTCCGCGTATCCCTCCAGGATATCCATGACCCTCCCGGACGTCTCCTGGTAGAGCTCGTGCCTGGGGGGAAGAAAAATGGCTTCCGGACAGAGTTCGATCGCCCGGGTCACCGGCAAGGCCGAGTGGACTCCGAATTTCCTCGCCTCGTACGAACATGTAAGGACAACCCCCCTCCCCGATCTTTTACCCGGGTCTGCACCAATGATGACAGGTTTTCCCGCAAGATCAGGGTGGTGCCGGACCTCCACGGATGCATAGAAGCTGTCCATGTCCACGTGGACGATGATGCGGGGACCTGCCTTCTCCGCTGGTAGTGTTGCCAGGCCATCGGGCTGCAAGTGTCATCACCGATTATCCATCTCCGGGCCCGGGGATAAAAATTCATATGCGGTCAGTAAGTGGTATCGGAAATGCCGGGGCAGTCTTCTGAAGCATCAGCTCGTCGCGCCATTGCTCCTCGATGGTGCTGCGTGGATCTGCGGACCTGTGATTTCCCCCCGGGGAACACTGGTTCCACAAACCACTCCCGGACCTGTGGAAACGATATCCTTGTATGCATCTGCGTTCCACATCCACTTACATGAACCCAAGCCCGCAGACCAGTCTCCAGGTGCTCGATACGCTGGACATGTTTGCGAAGCACCTGAACAGGAGCGATATCCCTGCAGCCCTGGCGCTCCTGGACAAGGAGGCATCATTCATCGGCCCGGGCGACCGGGATTTTCTCCGGGATGCCGACGCCATAGAAGGGTACCTGGAACGGAATATCGGCTGCTGCAGGGGACTTGGCTTCCTGGACCTCGAGGTCGGGGCGGTGGGGACAGTCGCATGGGTAAACGGCCACTTTACTGTCAGGACAGATCCCACTAAGCGCAGGTGCCGGGGACGCGTATCTGCTGTCCTCAAGGGTACGGGCCATGCGTGGGTGATAGCCCACCTCCACTTGTCCCTTCCCAGGGGCTCGCCCTGAGACGGGACGCCGGCATGGAATGAGAGCCGGGGGCTCACTCGAAGTGCCGGGCTTTTCCGATCCTTTCTTTCCCCACGTCACGGTGACGGGAACTGCTGGGTCACGCAATGGATTGCCCCCAACCCGGTGATCATAGCGGAACAATCGACGCCGATGACTGCCCTGCCAGGAAAGAGGGATTCGAGAACCCGCAGGGCTTTGCCATCGGCGGGGTCGTCGAATGTCGGGACTAAAACGACGCCATTCCCGATGTAGAAATTGGTATAACTGGCCGGGAGGGCTTCTTCCCCGGCACCGGGCATGGGGAGCTGGACGATGGAGAGAGGGCCCCCGTCATGCGCTACCGCCCTTTTAAGGATTCCAAGGTTTTCCTGCAATATATCGTAATTCCCTGAAGACCTGTCTTCCTCTACGGCGCAGACAACCGTGCCCGGGCTGGCGAAACGTGCCACGTCGTCTATGTGCCCATCGGTGTCGTCCCCTGCGATACCTCCCCGTAGCCAGATGAACCGGGACACGCCGAGATAGTCTCGGAGTTTCCCCTCGATCTCCACCTTCGAAAGAGCCGGGTTCCTGTTGGTGTTGAGGAGGCACTGTTCGGTCACGAGGAGAGTCCCATTCCCGTCGGTCTCGATCGACCCCCCTTCGAGGACCATGCCAGGGTCGAACGACGGGACCAAGAGTTCATTCCCGAGAAACTCCGGTATCCTGTCATCCGGCAGGAGTTCAGGGTACTTGCCGCCCCAGGCATTGAAGGTCCAGTCGACCATGGCCACGGCGGGTTCGCGGTCGTGGACCAGGAATGTCGGGCCATAGTCACGGAACCATACGTCCGCGTAGGGGTAGACGAGAAACCGGACCTGCCTTTTTGGGATCTTTTCGCGTGCGAGGGTCTCCCGTACGCAGCTCTCCATCTCGCCGTCCTGGACGAGGAGGAAGACCCTCTCCCTTCCGCGAAGGGCACGGATCATCTGGATGTACGCTTCTTCGACCCCACCGAGATTGGAAAATGTCCCGTTGTCGACAGGCCAGGAGAACCATACTCCCTGGTGAGGCTCCCATTCTGCAGGCATCCGGAACCCGGCTGAGGCCGGGGTGGCCTCTGCCCGGGAGGCCCGCTGCAGGACAAGGGCACGGTACGTATCGGGGCGCCTGTTCGCGAGGAACCCCCACCCTTCCCGGACGTGCGTGTTCATCGAAAAGTCGACATCTGCCACGAGGACTCCCTCGTCTTCTCCTGCCCGCGCAACCACGTTTCCGAACGAGTCGCAGATGAAAGACCCCCCGAAGAAACAGAGGTCCCCCTCGCGGCCGACCCGGTTCACAGCCGCGACGTGGACACCGTTTTCTATGGCATGGCCCCTCTGGACCACCTCCCATGCCTCCCTCCAGTCACCCTCCAGGGGGTCTTCCATCCCCCGGATCGTCCCGAGGGCCGTAGGATAAAAGATGATATCTGCGCCTTTCAGCGTGACAAGCCGCGCAGCCTCGGGGAACCACTGGTCGTAGCAGATCAAAACGGCGATCCGCCCAAAGGGCGTCTCCTCGACTACGTAGCTGCATCCTGGCGTGAAATATTCCTTCTCGTAGTAGAGGCGGTCGCAGGGGACGTGGACCTTCCGGTAGACCTGCCCCAGCCTTCCGCCCGGCCCGGCGATGACCGCTGAATTGTAGAGGGCCCCGCCTTCCCCACTCTCGAGAAAGGGCACGATGATCACTGCACCGGATTCGGAAGCAATGCGGGAGATATCCCTGGTTAGAGGCCCGGGGACCTCCTGGGCGTACCTGCCTGCCGGGACGCCGTGGTACTGGGGAAAATACGGGGAATAGAAAAGCTCCTGCAGGCAGACGACCTCTGCTCCTTTTGCGAGCGCCCCCCTGATGAGATGGATGTTCTTCTCCACGTTTGCATCCATGTCCCTGCCGGCAGATGCCTGGACAAGCCCGATCCTGACCATCCTCGTCATCTCCACTCAAATTTCGCTTTTTGTCCTATTGATTGCTGCGGAGCCCGGGGTTGTGCTGCCGGGCAGTCAGGAAAAACACTTCCAGTGCGAAGCAAGCAGTCCCCGTAACTTCCCGGCGGTCTCGCAGACCCTTGCGTGAGCAGACGGGTCGTACGCCCGCAGGAGCAGGTCCTGGTAAACGGCGGGTTCACGGATGTTCTCCAGGGAGAGGCCCGCGAGGGCTGCAACGATCCCCAGGTTCGTATATGGCAGGCCGCCTTCGACGCTGTAACCCCCCTCGAGGACTGCGACCACTCTCCCGCTACAGAGCTGCTCTGCGAGAGCCACAGCCTTCCTTACGAGTTCCGCATACCCCCTGGCAGAAACGGCAAGACCTGCCAGGGGCTCGGTGAAGTGCACGTCCTGCCCGGCCGAGATCGCGATGATATCGGGGGAGAATTCCCCAGCGAGGGGTGCGATAACGGTATCGAAGAGGTAGTGGTAGCTCTCGTCTCCGGTCCCAGGGGGGACCGGCATGTTGACTGAATAACCGAGGCCCGCAGCTTCCCCTGTCTCCTCGATAGCTCCCGATCCCGGGTACAGGGGTCTTTGGTGTATCGACATGAAGAGCACGGAGGGGTCTTCGTAGAAGATCGACTGTGTCCCGTCGCCGTGGTGGACGTCCCAGTCGAGGACGAGGACCTTTCGTGCCCCCTCCTGCTGGAGGTGGCGGACCATTATCGCCATGTTGTTCAGGTAACAGAACCCTGCACCGGTCCCGGCGCGTGCGTGGTGCCCCGGCGGCCTGACGAGGGCGAACGCATTGGCGAATTCTCCCCTCCAGACGGAGAGTCCTGCCTGGATTGCGCCTCCCGCTGCAAGGAGGGCAGAGTCCAGCAGGCCTTCCGGGACCAGCGTGTCATAGTCGATGACCCCCCCGGTCCTGCTCGCTTCCTCGAGGAACTCGATGTACTCATGGTGATGGACCACCTCCACCTGTTCCCTCGTTGCCTTGGTGGGGGGAATGACCCTGACGCGGCTGTGGTGGAACAGGCCCTCCTCCTCGAGCTGGTCGATCGTATAGGCGAGCCTCTCCCTCCTCTCCGGGTGCGAGGGTGACTGCTCGTGCAGGAGGAACTCCCGGCCAAAGACGAGCGCGGTTGTCATCGGGCCTCCGCTGTGATCCCCGGGGCGACCTGGACCACGATGTCAGCAATCCGTGAAGCCCGGTAGGACCCACGGACGACATCGAACGAGTTGCAGTGGAGGACACGGACCTCGTCCAGGTCGCGGAGATGGGCCCCTGCCGCGAGTGCACGGCGTCTCACCTCCGCGGTGCATGCCGCGATCAGCTCGTCGTCGTCCCCCACTCTCTCGGCTCGTTTCATCTCCCCGTTCATGACCACCCTCCCCCGCGACCCGTCGAAGTGGGCATGGAGCGTGAGGCTCACGCGCGAGACGGCGACACCCACTGCATTGGCGCATGCGGCGTGGGGAGGGACGACGCAGGGCTTGCCCGCCCGGCGCGCGATCTCCGGGACGAGGAATGGGGCGAGGTAACCGCAGCCGACGATCCTCGCCGGGTCATGGGCTGCAACAGCTGCCGCGACCATATTGCAGTAGTCTTCGATGACCTCCTCGGCACGTTGTCTTTCGAGGGCAGATGCCGTCTCGTAATCACCGATCTCGTACCCTGCCCTGTTCAGGGCGTCGGTGAGAGTCGGGAGCCTCCCCCCGAAGGCAATGGCATTCCCATCCCTCCACGGCTCGATCGAGTCCCTGACGACGGAGTCCCCTCCAAAGGGCAGGGACTCCGCCTTCACCACGCGCGTGACAGTTCTCTCCCCCTCGAACATGAGTTCCTGCGTGGAGGGCATCCCATCCTCGACAGGGACGAGGTCAGTCGTCGTCCCGCCGATATCGACCGCGAGGAACCCGGGCAGCTTCGTGAGGTAATGTGCGCCGAGTGCAACGGCTGCCGGGCTCGAGTTATAGAGAATGGAAGGGTCCAGGAGCGCGTTTTCCGGTGTTGTGAGCCCGCCATCCCCCCTGAAAAAGAGAAAGTCTTTCCTCCTCGCCCCGAGGAGGGAGGTGAGCCGCGAGACCTCCTCCTTGATCCCGGCATTCAGCCGCGTTGTTGCAGCACGGGCGGGAAAATCGACGACTGAAAGGGCATGGCTCCAAGCAATCCTCTCCCCGGGGTAATACCTGCGTGCACACTCTGCTGCCGCAGCCTCGAGAACCGGGTTTCTGACCGAGAATTTCCCTGCAATGGCAACGGCATCCGCAGGGTTCGCTCTCAGGTACTGGTCTATCTCATCCCTGTCGATATCCTCGACCACATCTCCGCAATGGTTGACGGCACCCCGGACGCCACTTCCATGGACGAGTCCTATGCCGGGTATCAGGATGGTCGCTATCTTTCGGTTCCCTCCGGCCAGGAGCATGTTGAGGGGAGTCGATGTGCTGACCGCCAGTCTCCCCTGCCGGTTCGCATGGTCGAGCGCCATGTCGATGCCTGCCGCGTTG
>JAPXNX010000071.1:0-4401 GCA_033811795.1 Methanolinea sp.
AGCGATAAGGAAGGTACATGCCCGGGAGATCCTCGACTCCAGGGGGAACCCGACCGTCGAGGCTGACGTCGTGCTCGCCTGCGGTGCAATGGGCCGGGCGGCGAGTCCCTCGGGGGCATCGACTGGGACACACGAGGCAGTCGAGCTTCGCGACGGCTCGAAGGACCGTTACCGCGGGAAGGGTGTACAGAAAGCAGTAGCGGGTGTCAACAGGGAGATCGCCCCGGCCCTTGGCGGGATGGACGCGACTGACCAGGAGGCTGTCGACCGCAGGATGATTGCCCTCGACGGGACCGGGAACAAGGCGGTCCTTGGCGCAAACGCAATTCTCGCCGTCTCGATGGCTGTTTCACGGGCTGCTGCGGCAGCAATGGAGACAAGCCTCTGGCGTTACCTCGCAAAGCCCGGGCGAGTCATCATGCCGGTCCCAATGATGAACATCATGAATGGCGGCGTCCATGCAAACTGGCAGGGCACCGATTTCCAGGAGTACATGATCGTGCCCTGGGGTGCCCCGGATTTCTCCGAGGCACTGCGGTACGGGAGCGAGACCTACCAGGTCCTGAAGGATATCCTGAAAAAGAGAGGCTACAGCACCGGAGTCGGTGACGAGGGGGGGTTTGCCCCTGCAGTGAGATCGAACGAGGACCCGCTTGCGCTCATGACAGAGGCAATAGAGGCTGCTGGCTACACGCCGGGGCGCGAGATCGGTTTTGCACTGGACCCTGCATCAAGCGGTTTCTTTGAAGGTGGAAAGTACGTGCTCAGGACGGAGGGGCGGCGGCTCTCCTCCGGCGAGATGGTGGACTACTACGAGTCGCTCGTGTCGCGGTACCCCATCGTCGTTATCGAGGACGGTCTTGCAGAAGACGACTGGGCTGGGTGGAAGGAACTGACACGACGCCTCGGCGACAGGGTCGAGCTCGTTGGCGACGACCTCTTCGTAACAAACGTCTCGCGTATCCAAAAGGGAATCAGCGAGGGGGTTGCCAATGCTGTCCTCATCAAGCCCAACCAGATAGGGACGGTGACAGAGACAATTGCTGCCGTCGAGCTTGCTCATTCCAAGGGATGGGGAGCCATGGTCTCGCACAGGAGCGGGGAGACTGTCGATACCTTTATCGCTGACTTCTCGGTCGCCATGGGGACCGGGCACCTCAAGACAGGTGCCCCGGCTCGCGGCGAACGCGTCGAGAAATACAACCAGCTCCTCCGCATCGAGGAGGAGATGGGTGCAGGTGCGCGGTATGCAGGGCGGAAGGCCTTTGTCAGGTGATGCGGATTGGACTTCCGCGGTTTTTCAGGTGAGCCGGGGTGCCTGGGAAAAAGGGACAATCCCTGCAGGGAAGATGGCACCTGGGCCGGGAAGAAGATAAGCGTGGAGGGAGACATCATTAAATTGAGCGAGGAGATGAGAGGATGTCATACAACGCCTGGACAGAGATAGTGAGCGACCTCGAAGACCCCGACGAACAGCAGGACCCCTGGCAGGCGATCCGGGACCCGTGGGTCGCCAATGCCTACCAGGCTCTCTTTTCCCGCCGGCAGGACAGGGCCTGATGGGGGTCCGGTTTCTCCGGCCCCGGCGTCCTGACCCGCAATGGGGTCACCCTAGCCGCCTTCTCCATCACCGTCACATGGACCCGAGCCCACGCGAATGAATGCAGGGATGATGCACGAATCGATTCAATCGGGCTTCTTATCTGCGTGTGCGAGTTCCAACTTCTCTTCCCTGATCACGTTGTGGACGATGATGAGTCCAATCCCGACACCGAGAGAGACTGCTACCATCATCTGCGGGATAGAGGTCCTGACGATCTCCACTGCCTCGGAGAATGGCTGGACGAGTACGAGTGCAATCAGGCCATGGAGACACTCCATGAGGACCCCGAAACCTATTGCAGGGACGATTCCGATGACCTGTCCCTTGTTGAACCGGAACACGAGCCCTGCAATCAGTCCCGAAAGGGCGGTTGCAAGGGAACAGGCGATGCAGGACGGCCCGCCGAGTGTCAGGCGGTGGAGACCGCCAATCAATCCTACGGCTAATCCTGTGAACGGACCGGCGATGAGCCCGGCGACGATGGGGGCCAGGTCGCGGATGTTTGTGATGGCCCCATACACCCCCTGGATCCCGATGTACGTCCCGAATATGGAGAAGAGTCCGAAGATACCAACAAAGACAGCGTAGTCCTGCCACTTGGCCGACTTGAAAATGACTTTCCGGATGGGCTCGACCTTTGTGACAATCTCCATGAAGACAAAGATGAAGATCTCGGTCGCGGCAAAGAGCGTCAGGTAGTCCCCTACCATACTCTGTGTCATTCCGGATGCCGACAAGGAAAACCTTCCTGGATTGGATAAATACAAAAGGAGCGGTATCGTTTTTAAAACTGCCGGGTTGGAACGTCCCCTGGCCAGACGCTATTCCCTCTTTCCCGGGATGACGGGACAAGCCACTTTTTCTCCTCTCGCCCCTGCCCGGCGAATCTTCATCACCCCTGCGGAGAAACCAACGGATCCAATGGTATGCACAGTTGCCGTCGACCTCGGGGCGACGCGGACGCGGGCAGCCGTCTATGAAAGCGGGGTCCGGCAGGGAGAGAAGGTCGAGGAGAAGACACCTGCCGCAGAATACGAGCCAGCTGTACTTCTTTCTTTCCTTTCCAGGACGATACGGGAGGTCTCCCGCACCACTTGCGGGAAGATCGGGGCAATCGGCCTCTCGGTTGCCGGGCCGGTCGATATTCGCCATGGGATACTTATCAATCCACCCAACATGGCCTTCCGACACGTCCCGATCTGCGGTCCGCTCTCCCGGGAGTTCAGCGTCCCTGTCCGGATGGTCAACGACTGCCACGCCGGGCTCATCGGGGAGCTCGAGGCAGGTTCAGCACTAAGGAAGGACAACGTGGTGTACATCACCATCTCGACAGGGATCGGGGGTGGCGTCTATGCTAATGGCAGGATACTCCTCGGCCGGTCCGGAAACGCGGTTGAGATCGGCCACTTCCACGTGGACGACACATACGACCTCACCTGCAGTTGCGGTCACCGCGGCCACTGGGAAGGGTATTCCTCCGGGAGGTCCCTACCCCGGTTCTTTGCCCAGTGGTGCCACTACCACGGCAAACCGCACTGGGGACCGGACGAGGCCCGCGAGATCTTCGCCTCGGCCCGTAAGGGGGATGACGACGTGCTCCGGTTCATCCGCGAACTCGTCAGGATCAATGCCCGGGCAGTCTCTGATGTCGTCGTCGCGTACGACCCGGACCTGATCGTCTTTGACGGGGCTGTCATGCTCGAGAACTCCGATCTCCTGCTCGGGCCGATGACAGGCGAGGTCGACAGGTTCCTCGAGCCGCCCAGGATGGAACTCTCCAGGCTTGCGGGCGATGCCCCGCTCATCGGGGCAGCTGTCATAGCGGAGGGGTACGATACACCATACGGGGATTTCGGCGTATTGGGGTGAGGGTTTTTCAGGAACCAGCGATTGAGGGAAACCAAAGAGGCCGGTTGATGGGAAAGTTCCAGGCTGCACTTTATGAGGGGATGTCATTCGGCATGGAACTAGGGGCAATAGTGCTGCGGGTGGGAGGTAGAACGGAGGGTGCCATGCCGTTCTTTTTTCGCTCGCGCATAATCTAGTCTCATAAACCCGATAAATCGTCTAACCATGCCCCGATGAATCTAACAAGTGGTAGAGCTTGTCAATTAGTAACCATTCGGTCTCGACCGAAAGATCTTTTTATAAGGATATCAAAATAAAAATAAGTGTCACATAAGTCTGCCGGGTGTTCCCGGGGTCTTGTGGGAGTTGAAGAGCAGGTTCGTAACCCTCCTCAAAGACGCGGAGGTTCTCGCATGTAGACGAGACCGGGATGCGAGTGAACGGAAAAACGGCATTGGCTTCATGTTGCATGCCATTTGCAATGCCCATCTCCAGCGGGAACTGCAGGGTATAACGGAAAACTTCAGGCATTCCTGGAGTGAATCGCTCCATGCACTCCTCGATGAGATCCGAAAAGACCGTGGAGACGTCGCGGGGGTACATGAGTTCACTGTCGTTCGAGCAGCAAACAGCCTTTAATCCTTGACCGGTGCCAGAGATGCCAGAATGAGATCTTGAGGTTTATGCGGGATTTCACGGTTCCATTCACAAATAACCAGGCAGAACGGGACCTTCGAATGGCAAAAGTGCAACAGAAGATCTCCGGGACGTTCCGAAGCGAGAATGGGGCAAGAGACTTCTGCCGGGTGAGGGGATATATCGCAACTGTGAAGAAACACAATCAGTCTATATTAACGGCTTTAACTGGTGCAGTGAGGGGAATCCCTTTCGTCCCAACCACTGTTCACTTACCAGGCTGAATAGTTACAATCCTCAATCATCTAAAGCAG
>JAPXNX010000071.1:4411-6428 GCA_033811795.1 Methanolinea sp.
CTATGAGACTTTCCCTCCAGAGGTAGCGAAGGCACTCTGGGATCGGTTCGAGTTCATCTATACACCCAAGCACGGAAGCTGGCTCAATATCGCTGAGATCGAATTGAGTGTCCTCTATGCGCAATGCCTGAACCGAAGGATCGCTCACATCGAGCATATACAGCGCGAGGTAACGGCGTGGGAAGAGGCAAGGAATAACAAGATAGTATATGTTAAATGGCAATTTACTACAGATGACGCTCGGGTGAAATTAGCACGACTTTATCCGTCGTTTGATGATTGGCATAGCACTAGTTGCTTGTCCCCTGCCCAGATGCTATCTATGTCAATCCCAACGACTTTGGCAAATGGGACTGGACCCATGAGATGAAAGAACATCTGACCAACCTCGGTCTTGACCCTGACATGGGTAAGACCCGGCTCGGGTACGAGAAGTCCGGGATGACGATTACGATGGTCGGCATGACCCCCTCCGGTGTCATGAAAGAATGGACGCTCGTGCAATCGAAAGGCGGCTGGACCTGCGACTCGGCGAGTGCAGAGGAACTGGAAAACATCCTCTTCATCCTGAAGAAGATAGATGCGATCTCCGATAATTCGGTTGCGGCTTCGGTCCCCGCTGTGACGGAGAAGAGGTTGCTCTCATCGCCTAAGAACCTGGTCTCGAACACGCTGAATGCGAGAATCCAACCGGAATTCACGACGAACCCCGCCTCGCTGCTCGCTGCAAAAGGCCTTACGCTGAACGAGATGGACATGGATGCCGTCAAAGGAGTGAATTCCATTGCCGTGCAGAAGAGCAGCATTGTCTCCGGTCAATCAGCGATTGCTTCGATTTCGGACAGGAGCGAGTTGCTCTCACGATCACAGAGTGCGGTGAACCTGATGTCCCAATACACTGATAGTACCAGTCAGGCTACACTCCCCGGTGTCCGAACCGCCGGGATCGTCGGAAGAGGCATCCCCACCTCATCAAAAATTGTAACTATTCAGTCTCGACCGAAAGATCTTTTTATAAGAACATAAAAATAAAAATAAGTGTCACATAAATCCCCTCGCACTCAAAAGATTGGGTCAAACGACCCGTCATATCGGTATACACTTGCGGATATCCCCGTTCTCTTAAAAACGATTTGACAGCCTCAAACAGACCATCGCAGATCAGCAACAGACAATAACAGCTCTCCAAACGGAGAATGCCCAACTGAAAGCCCGGCTTGCCGAACTCGAGGCACGGTTGAACCAGAACAGCACCAACAGCAACCGGCCCCCGCACAGCGACGGTTTTCGCCGTCCGCAGATGCCGCGCAAGAAGGGTGGAAAACCCTCGGGAGGTCAGCCCGGCCACCCTGGGCGCACTCTCGAACAAGTCGCTGACCCAGACGAGATTACAGTTCATCGTGTTACCACCTGTTCCGGATGTGGCGCATCCCTGGCATCAGAAGAAGCCACATCGGTCGAACGGCGGCAGGTCCATGACCTTCCTCCATCAAAAAGATCATTGTTACAGAGCACTCATGGTCTATCTCAGCATTTATCAGCTTCTCCTCTATGACCGGGTCAGAGAACTCTTCAGCGACCTCTTCAACTGCTGCCCAAGCACAGGAACCATTGGTCAATGCAAGTCTGCCGGGTGTTCCCGGGGTCTTGTGAGAGTTGAAGAGCAGGTTCGTAACCCTCCTCAAAGACGCGGAGGTTCTCGCATGTAGATGAGACCGGGATGCGAGTGACCGGAAAAACGGCATTGGCTTCATGTTGCATGCCATTTGCAATGTCCATCTTTTGGCGGGAACTGCAGGGTATAACGGAAAACTTCAGGCATACCTGGAGTGAATCGCTCCATGCACTCCTCGATGAGATCCGAAAAGACCGTGGAGACGTCGCGGGGGTACATGAGTTCACTGTCGTTCGAGCAGCAAACAGCCTTTAATGAACGGTATCGTCAGATCTTGGAGGCTGGTCAGGTGGAGGTGGAGGAGGCCACTCCGGCAGTTCCGTCTACCACTGGAAAACGAGG
>JAPXNX010000072.1:0-6426 GCA_033811795.1 Methanolinea sp.
TGACCGAGGAGTTTTTGATTGGGATATGATGTACATCTGCTTGTATGAATTCCGTATTTGGCAAATTCTTGGAACGAGCATAGCGCAGAACATTTCTATTGATATCCATGCCAATGGAAATTCCTCTCGTGACCTGCTGTAATTCTCGAATCTGAACGCCGCTACCGCAACCGATGTCCAAGAGAACGTCAGGCTTTGAATTTTCGAGATATTTTCTTATCATATTGGTTTTTCTTTGCTGGAAATACCGTTGGACAAGAATGTTGGAATTAAAAGCCTTTTCATCAATGTCCCCTTCTTGAGTCTGATAATGGGAAATGAGGTCTTCCCTATGTAGAATCTTGTTGAAAAACTCCTTTGAACCTATAGAATCCACAATGATTTCTGATCCTCTGACAAGGAAGGCAAATAAGGCAGATAAGGCAGCAGGAATCCCAATCATTGAGAAAAATCCTATTATTGCTGTTTCCTGGATACCAATTCCAGCGGGAGTGAGGGGGATAAGCGAGAAGAGTGTAAGGAGAGGACTCAAGAAAAAAGCATCAACTAATGAATTGAAAACGAAATGAAGCGAGAGACCTATGAAAAGCCATTGCAACCCGCGAAGGATCCATCCAATGAATGATATAGTCAATATGAAGGGGAAAAGATGCTGAACATCCCTCCCGGATTTTCCGATTTTCAGAATATTCTGCCTGATTCTCCCCCCTTCCATGAAACGTCTCATTGCGGGAGTAGGATACAGGACAATGAAATAAGTAGAAAGAATTCCTACAACGAGAACAATTGCGAGAACAAGGGAGATTACCATAGCAGGTGAGAGGATACTGATATACAGGTATACGAGACCAATGGTCGCTACGGTAATTTTGAAAAGGAGATCATAGACATAGGTCGAGGTTATAGCGGCGGTTCCCGCTTCCAATGGTATTCCTCTTTTGTGCAAGGCATGTGCCGTGTAAAAATAGCCGCTTCTGAGCGGAGTGAAATCAGATAGTATCATACCGGACATATGCGCCCAAAAAACAAATTTCAATCGAATTTTTTGTCCGAGATGTGCAAGAACACGTTTGAGACGTATTATCATGAGCATATTGTTAAGAAAATAACAGGAGATTGCAAGGAGGAAAAACCATAGATTGATCATATAAAGACTATTTATAAAGGTTTCGGCTGTAATAAAGAACAATATAAAGAAAATCAATAATATCCCGATAGCAATCTGGATAAAAAAAATCAACTTTTTAAACAGACTATTCTTTTCCATGATAGAGGATATCCTTCAACGTATAAAACAGAAAAAAGATTGTTGTATTTTAAATTAGATTTTTCTCCCGAACTTGTGATAAAATGAATGAATCGCCAAAATAAATAATACGTATCTAACCTCGTAACAATGAATGGCCTCGTCTGGCGCACTAATAATACCCCATACTCTTATTCCCAGTCGTCCAAATACCACACATGCCGAACCTCACAGTCGCGGTCATCGGGCCTTCGGGTTATGCCGGGCACCTCGGGAAGAAGGGGACAGCATCCGACATCACCTTCTACAACCAGAAGAGGGACCGGGTCACCGTCACTTACATCGAGCCCAGCCGGTACCCGGAGAAGGTCTCGTCGCTCTTTTTCGCTGTGTCCATGGCAGACATGGCCCTCCTGGTCGTCGATGAGATTGCGCCTGCGTTTGGCGAATCCGTGCTCATGCTCGATGCGGCAGGGATAGGAAAGGGGTACGTGGTCCTTCGGAACTACCTCTCCCCCGACCAGGTGATACCCCTCGTGAAGGGGACCGTTGTCGAGAAGTACCCCCTCCTGCCCGACGACCACAACCAGCTCCGGGAAACGTTCCTCCTCCTGGCAGAACAGCAGCCTGCCCGCGGCGTGGGCATGCAGCATGGGTCGGTCCCTGTCGACCATTTCTTCCCGGTGAAGGGGGTGGGCACCGTCGTGCTCGGAGGGGTGGCCGAGGGGAGGATCAGGGTCCACGATGAGCTCCGGGTCTTCCCGACGAGCAGGGTCGCCCATGTCCGTTCCATCCAGAAACACGACGATGACGTGACAGAGGCGGCAGCCGGGGACAGGGTCGGCCTTGCCCTCAAGGGAGTGGAGGCCGATGACCTCGACCGGGGGCACGTCCTCTCCAACGATCCAAGCCTGGTCGTCTCCAGCATCCTGAACGGCCGGGTGGAACTCGTCCGCTACTGGCCCGGGCCTTTGAAAGAACAGATGGTCGTGTACCTCGGCCACTGGATGCAGTTCGTCCCTGCCAAGGTCGCCTACGTGAACAACAGCGGCGACTGGAGGAGGCCGGAGGTGACCTTCCGATCAGAAAAAGACCTCGTGTATCCCCAGGGGTCGGCGGTCCTCGTCCACTACCTGGAAGGGGGGAAACTCCGGGTGGTGGGAAGGTTCGTGCCGCGATAGGTCGTTGATTCCTCCGCGTTTTTTTCTGCATGGGCGAGATGGGTCGCGAAAGGGCATGGGGTGATGCAGATCGTGTCTCCCCGTCTGTGCCATTTTCTTCCAGGTCACGGCTGACGGTCCCGGGGGACTATGACGGGCAGGTGTTTTTCGTGAGGGAAGTTAATGATGCCCGGGGTGAAAGATGATCCATGGCACTTGGTGACCTCATCCCCTGGATCATCATCGGCATCCTCATCGTCATCGCGGTGGGCCTGGTGCTCTACTTCGTCAGCATCTACAACAGGTTCTTCAGCCTGAAGAACTCTTCAGAAGCAACCCTCGGGCAGATACGGGTCGCAATGAAGAAGAGGCTGGACATGATCGAGCAACTCCTGGGTGCAGTCAAGAGCTATGCTGCATTCGAGCGGGAGACGTTCGAGAAAGTCACGGCAATGCGGGCGAACGTCGGCGCCGCAGGGCCGGGGGACCTCAACCAGATCGAGAGGGAGTCACGCTCGCTCCTCGGGAGGCTCTTCGCAGTTGCCGAGAACTACCCCGACCTCAAGACGAACAGCACAGTCATGACCCTGATGGACTCGGTCAGGGGGGTCGAGGACGAGATCGCCCGGCAGAGGTATACCTACAACAATATCTCCCAGCAGTACAACACCCTCTGCGACGTCATCCCGTCCAACATCATCGCACGGCTCCTCGGCCTCTCGAAACTCGAGTACCTGGAGTTCGAAGAGGCAATCCAGACCCCGCCCAGGATCGCGTTCTGAAGAAATGGCGCTCGAAGGTGAGAGGAAGGATCTCGTCCTCCTCCTGGTCGTCACTGCCGCCATCGGGGCAGTGACGATAGCAATCGCGCTTCTCGTGCCGGCACTCTTCGAAGGGGACCTTGTGATTGCCGATTACAGGGCAACGCTGCACGAGAACGGCACCTTTGTCGAAGCCTATACATACGAGGTGAAGCAAGGCGGGAACTACCGCATGCTCTACCGTTTCTGGCAGGACCCGCTCTCCACCCAGGTCCTCGATGTACCTCACATCCAGTTCGTCGGCATGGAAACACCACCGGGAACCGTTGGGTACATCCGGGACTGGTCCGGGAGGGTGACGCTCTTCCACGATGACAACCCTGCGTACACCAGGTTCGTCGAGGGGGTGGCGGAACGAAACGAGGTCGGCATCTACAACCCCGCCTATTTCGAGAGGGGGATGTATGCCGTATCTTACACGTATCTCCTCCATCCGCCCATTGAGTATGACGACAGCTTTGCCCACCTGAACCTGCGGCTCGTCGACCGCCATATCCCCTACCGCCACCTGGAGATACAGATCCCTGCACGGTATGCACGCGAGGTCTTTGCCCATCCCCCCGGCCTATCGGTCATTCGGGAGGGCGACCGTGTCATCATCACCGGCAGCGTTGCGGCTGACGAGGTCCTCGGCGTCGAGACACTCTTCTCCGTGTCTGAGATGGGGGGATTGCAGGGGTTCCCGCAGCACGTGGATGACGTTTCTGGAAAAACGCATGCTGCAAACCCATTCTACAACATCCTTCCACTGTACTGCGCATATGCACTCTTCGCACTGGGCATCGCCTCGGTCGTCCTCACTCCAGTCGTCCTCCTCCTGTTCTACCGCCGGTACGGCAGGGAGAAGGAGTTCTCGGTTCCCGAGTACCTGAGCTTCACCCCGAATCCCGGGATGAAACCCTGGGCAGTCAACCTCCTCTTCAAGGGCGACCCGATGACTTTTGACCAGGACGGATTTTTCGCGACACTCCTCGACCTCCACCGGCGCAAGCTCGTCACGATCCAGGAGAAACCCGGGGGAAAGGGCATCATGATCACGGTGAACGGAAAGGAGGGGGCCGATGCATACGAGCAGAAGGTGCTCGGCTTTCTGGAAGATATAGGGACCGGCGGAACCGTGGACACGGAGCACCTCCAGCACCTGGTCGGGCAGGCGGGGAGAGACCCTTCGACCGAGAAGATGCTCCTCCGGTACCAGCAGGACCTCATGTCCGTGACCCGCAAGTCCGACCCCCGCCTGATTGCGCAGTACGTGGTCGACGGGAAGGACCACGTCTTCCCCCTGCTCTTCGTGGCGATTGCCTTCTGTGCGATATCGGTCATGGCCCTGGTGATCGTGCCCGTCCTGTCTCACCTGCTCGGACCTGCCGTTATACTGTTCGCCGGGTCGATCGTCCAGTCCGGGATCGCGCTTGCCTTTCCCTCCACCCTCTTCGGGCACTGGAAGGACGAGAGGTACAGGGAGAAACTGGAATGGGACGCATTCGCACGTTTCCTCTCTGATCTCGCCCTCATCCGGCAGTACTCACCCGCAGACATATCCATGTGGGGCGAGTGGCTGGTCTATGGCACGGCTCTCGGTGTCGGGGACAAGGTCGAAAAGGCTATGAAGGCCCTCAACATCTCCATCCCGGAGGCAGGAGTCCCGCTTGCAAGCGGCCTGAACGCCGCATTCGTCCCGGTGCTTGCCTTCACGCCGCCGTCCCGGGGAGGGGGAGGGGGCGGTTTCGGGGGAGGATCGTTTGGAGGCGGTGGTGGTTTCGGAGGCGGGGGCGTGGGGGGAAGATGACATCTCCCGTTTCTCCTCCCGGGAGGTCTCATGCAGTGTATTGAAGGCCGTCCCGGGCGTATTTTTGTCCTCCGCATCGATCACGGGGAAGACCTCATCAAGGCTCTCGGGGAGTGTATAACCGAGAAAGATATCCGCTGCGGATTCATCCAGGTGCTCGGTGCAGTCCGGTCGGCGCACATGGTGACCGGGCCGGAGGAACCGGTCCTCCCCCCGGTCCAGCACCACGAGGAGATCCGGGACGGGTGGGAGATCCTCGGCATCGGGGCCATCTCGTGGAGCGAAGGAAGACCCCACATCCACCTTCACTCAGCCGCTGGACGGGGGCAGCAGGTGATTGCTGGGTGCACGAGGGACGCGGCCGAGGTATTCATCGTTGTCGAGGCCATCGTCATCGAGGTCAAGGGGATAGAGACCGGGAGGTTCCAGGACCCGCTTACGGGGCTCTCCCTCCCTGACCACGTCTCCCTGGACTGAAAGGATGAGGAAGAGACAGCCGCGTTTCCTCCCGACGAGCATGGAGGAAGCGAAGAGGCTCGGCATCGACCAGTTCGACGTCATCATCGTGAGCGGTGATGCCTACGTCGACCACCCCGCGTTCTCCACGGCCCTCGTCGGGCGCGTCCTCTGGGAAGAAGGGTTCTCCGTCGGGATAATCGCCCAGCCGGACTGGAAAGGTACAGGCGATCTCCTCTCGCTCGGCGCCCCCCGCCTCTTCTTTGCGGTTGCACCCGGAAACTGCGACTCCATGGTGAACAATTATACCCCGGCGCGGAAGAGGCGGTCAGGTGACGCCTATTCTCCCGGGGGGAAACCGGCCCGGCCCGACCGCGCCTCGCTTGTCTACTCGGACCGGCTCCACGCTCTCTTCCCCGATGTCCCGGTCGTCCTCGGCGGTATCGAGGCGTCCCTGCGCCGGTTTGCACACTACGACTATTGGTCTGACAGGGTGCGCCAGTCCGTGCTTGCAGATTCCCCGGGCTGGATCCTCGTCTTTGGCATGGGAGAGCAGCAGCTCGTGGAGATCGCACGCCGGCTGGCCGGGGGGAGAGGGACAGAGGATCCAGGGCCCATTCCCGGGACGGTCGAGAAAGTGCCGCTGTCGGAGTTCGAGGCGGAGAAATATCCCGGGGCAATCGAGATACCTTCGTATTCTGCGGTAGCGGAGGACAAAGTTGCGTATGCACGGGCCTTCGCCATCCATTACAGGGAGCAGGACCCTATCCGGGGACGACCCGTTGTGCAGAAGCACCCCAAGTGCGTGATCGTCCAGAACCCTCCGGCACGGCCCCTCTCCACGCAGGCCTTGGACGCGATCTACGAACTCCCCTTCGCACGGGCGGCGCACCCTGGCTACAAGCTCCCGGTCCCTGCCCTCGAACCTGTCAGGTTCTCGCTCACGAGTCACCG
>JAPXNX010000073.1:0-6403 GCA_033811795.1 Methanolinea sp.
GATATTCGAGGGCAATCCGATCATCAGATACTAGCCTCCCTATCTCCCGAAAATCCGTACGATCCATTCTTCCTTTCCTAACGAAAGGTTAGTGGTGGATCTTACACAGTTACCAAAAAAAAAATATTAGATTAACCCACACTGATGGCGATCTATTGTGTTGGGATTCTGAATGGGAGGCCCAACCTTTCCGTGTTCCTCAAGCCCCGATCTTCACCAGCATCTCTTCGAGGCTCGGGTAATGGGACTCCACGCGCTCGACTGTCCCGCCGGCTGAGACGATCTCCTGTGTGATACGGTTCATCTCGCCGACACTCGGGGCGCAGACCCGCATGTACCCCCCTTCCCGCGAGAAGTCCCCGATGCCCTCGAGCCTGCCCGGGTCACTTATGGTGAAATAGACGGTGTAATAGACGGACCCGAACATCTCCCGCAGTTCTGTGATGGTCCCGAGTGCGACGCGTTCTCCCCTGCGGAGGATGAGGATCCGGTCGCAGATTGCCTCGACCTGGTAGAGGTTGTGGGCCGAGAGGACGATCGTCTTTCCCCGGGAACGGAGGTCCCGCATGAGGTCGATGATGTGGCGGGACGTCATCGGGTCGAGGCCCGATGTCGCCTCGTCGTAGACGAGGACGGAAGGGTCATGGATGAGCGACCGGGCGATCGCTGCCTTTCTCTTCATTCCCTTGGAGAACTCCCCTATTTTCTTCCCGTTGTCCTCGAGCGCGAGCCAGTCCAGGAGTTCGCGGCTCCTCGCCCGGATGGTGCTGCGGTCCATGCCGTAGATCTCGCCGAAGAAGGAGAGGTAATCGTTCACCTTCATCGTCTCGTAGAGGCGGGACTCCTCGGGGAGGTACCCGATTATCTGCCGGACCCCATCGGGGTTGTGCAGCACGTCCTTCCCGTCCAGCGTGAGATGCCCGCTGGAGGGCTCGATAAGCCCGGCAAGGATCTTGAGGAGGGTGGTCTTTCCCGCCCCGTTATGGCCGATGACCCCCAGTATCCTGCCCTCCTCAAGGTCGAAACTGATGCCCTTGAGCACGGTGGCCTTCCCGTAGGCCTTGGAGAGGTCCCTTGCTGTTATCATTGAGCAGAACCGGTCCTGTCTGCCTGATTCCTTGACCTGCAATGTATTATAGGTACTGGACCTACCATACATCAGAATACTATCGTGGACGTGCGGGCATTTCTCTCCCATGCGGCAACAATGGCCCGGTGGGAGGTCAGGCGGACATTTGGGGTGATGGGGAGGAACACTCTCCCCGTTGCCGTTGTCCTCGTGCTGTGCCTCGTCGCAGCGACCGGCTTTACCGCGGAACGCGGGATCCACCTCCAGGACGGGATCTACCGGCTCGGGACCGACAACCCCGCCGTCGCCGGGATCGTCGGGGGAGACGCACGGTTCGTGCTCTATTCCGGGGACAGGGAGACCCTCTTCTCGAACCGCGATTCGCTTGATATCATAGTCACCGGGTCGGAAGTCTTCGCGAGCGACAGCGAGAGGGGCAGGTCTGCGCTCAGGACGCTTGAGCGGGATTACCAGCAGTACCTCGACTCAGTCTACAGCATGCAGCAGGACCTCTTCGCTGCATACCCCCTCTGGATAGACACCCGGGAGGTGAAGAGCGAACTCGACTTCTCCGCTACGCAGTCCGGCGTGCAGATATCGGCGGTCGCCACCCCGGGGCAGCCGCCTGTCCCTGAAAACCCGCCGGAGGAGGTCCCGACACCCGAACCCGGCATCCCGATCTCTGTCGAGGAACTCCGGCAGGGGCTCCGGCAGTCGCAGGAAGCGCAGGGCGGGATCGCCCGCTACTCCGAGTTCCTGGGATCGGAGAGCCCGTTCGGGTCGTTTCGGACACCCTCGCAGCTCTCCCCGCCACTCCCATTCGACTCGATCATCCTCGTTTTCCTCTTCATCTTCCCGCTCTACTTCTCCTCGCAGTTCTACATGATGAGCATCATGCAGGAGCGGATTGAACGAACGGGCGAAGTCCTCCTCTCGAGCCCGGCAGGCGCACCCGCCATCGTGCTCGGAAAAGCCTTCCCTTACCTCGCGGGGATGCTTGCCATCTCGGCGGGCATTGCCCTTTACATCCGGGCGCCGCTCTCGATCCTCCTCCCCCTCGTCCCTGTCATCCTCTTCTTCCTTGCAAGCGCGCTCGTGATAGGGATGGTCTCACGGAGTTTCAAGGAGCTCTCTTTCGTCTCGATCTTCTTCTCGACCGTGATGACGTCGTACCTCTTCTTCCCGAGCATCTTTGCGAACGTCCACGTCATCAGCACTGTCTCCCCGCTCACCCTGGTCGTCCTCTCCCTGCAGGGCGGGACATACACGGCGAGCCAGTACCTTTATGCAACGTCGCTCTTCTTCGTGGCAAGCGCGATCCTCTTCTACGTCGGGATCGTGAACTTCCGCGAGGAGCGGCTCTTCTCCCTTTCGGGCATCGCCGCGCGTATCCGGGAGTTCGTGTCAGCGTCCCTCTCTTCGAAACACCCGTACCTTTCGGTCTTCGCTGTAAGTTGCCTCTCGGTTCCGTTCGTCTTCATGGCGGAGATGCTCCTCCTCGTCCTCGTCTTCAACCTCCCGATGCCGCTCTCCCTCGTCATCCTCATCGTGTCGGCAGCATGCGTCGAAGAGGTCGCGAAATCGATAGGTATCACGACGTTTCTCCTCGACGAGCAGTGCCAGGTCTCCTGGACGTTCGTGGCAGCCGCATCGCTCGCGACTGCGGCGGGGTTCCTCTTCGCCGAAAAGCTCCTTCTTTTCGTCACGCTCGCCCAGATCACCGAGAGCATCTTCGGGAGCGTCCTCTTCCTCACGCTCGGCCCCCTCGTCTACCCGTTCCTCCTTCACTTTGCCTGCGTGCTCACCCTCTCGTCCTCTGTCAAGGCGTGGGGCCGGAAAGGTTATATCCCTGGAATTGCTGGTGCGACGATTATCCACTGCGTATACAACTTCACTATCATCCTGGGGTTGATCTGAATGAAAACCAGGAATATCGGCATCATCATGAAAAAGGACTTGAAAAGCCTCGGCAACGAGAAGACGATCCTTCTCGCCATCCTGCTCCAGCTCTTCGTCGCCCTCTTCTCTTCGTTCCTCATGGTCGGGCTGGCATCGATGTACGACCCCTCGGCGCTGGCGCGGTTCCCGGGTGTCCGTTACCCTATCGGGTACGTGGGGGAGACGGGGGACCTCGATGTGCTGCTCCGGGAGAGCAGGCAGTTCACTCTCCATCCCATGGACCTTGCATCGGCAGTTGGTGCATTGAAAGAGCGCAAGCTCTCGGCCGTGGTGTACGTGCCTCCGACGCCCCCCGATTCCGGCGAACCCATCAAGGTAACCCTCTACACGCTCCAGAACGACATCCAGTCCTCGATCGTGAGCATGAAACTGAAGGAGGTCTTCCTCGCCTACGAGGAGGCCCTGCGAAAGGTGCGGGCATCGCGCCTCGACGTGGTCCCCATGAAACTCGAGTTTCCTGCGGCCGGGCCTGGACCTGGCTTTTACGAGTTCGTGTACGGGCTGCTCATCCCGCTCCTCCTCGTCATGCCGGCGATAATCTCTGCCGCCCTCGTCATCGACCTCATCTGCGAGGAGTACCAGCACCACACCCTCGAGACCCTCCTCTCGACCCCAATAACAATGCCCGAGGTCGTCTGGGGGAAGGTCGCTGCATGCCTCGTCCTCGTCCCCATCCAGGCAGGGGCGTGGCTTGCCCTCCTCACCCTCAACCGGATTGCAATAGCGAACGCCCCTTGGATCATGGCGCATGTCGTCGCGGTCTCGCTCGTCCTGATCCTCTGTGCAGCGCTCGTCTCCCTCTACTACCGGGAGAGGACTGCAGCCCAGTTCATCTTCTCGACAGGCGTCGTCGTCGCGATGCTCGTGGTGCTCGCCCTGCCGGGAAACCCCCTCAATATAATCGCCCAGCTCGCGGCCGGGATAGCGACTCCCCTGCAGTCCGCGGTCCTCGGAGTCACGGTCGTGGCCTGCTTGGCCCTGGCCATCGCAACGCACGTGTACGCACGGCATGTCCCGGCAACGGGATGGGGGGAATAAGGGTCGGCGCCATTGGGCGATGGCAAACCAATCATCGCGGCACTCTTATTGAAGTAAGGTCCATGAACTGGACGGGATTGGATGGGGAGAGGCCGGGCTACCCGTTATTCACCGCAAGCGGTAGTTCCGGTGGAAAAAATTCGATAAATTGAAGTCATACCCGTCGACTACTACCTAGATCTGAGGAGCTGGACTGATGTTTTGCCCCAAGTGCGGGAGAGAGACAGAGTCGGGGGGGAGGTTCTGCCAGTGGTGCGGCGCGGATCTGAAGGCCGCCCCTCCGCGTGCAGTCCTCCGGAAGAAGGTGGGGGAAGTCACCACCGAAAAGTATGCAGGCCTTGCGAAGAGGATCGGTGGTGGTCTTCTCGATATCCTCTTCCTCGTCCTCTTCGATATCTTCGTTGCGGGTCTCGTCACGGTCGTCGCATGGGTCGTCCAGAGGCCGAGCCCGCTCTCCGAGGCAGCGACCATGCTCTACCAGTACTACAGGCACATACCCCGTACCGATGCATACGGAAACTTGGTCAATGCCCTCGTCCCTACCCAGGTTATCATTTTTATAGGGCTTTTTTTCATCCTCGTCCCCTGGTTCTACTTCGCCTACCTCGAGAGCTCGTCCAACCAGGCGACACTCGGGAAGATGGTGATGCGCATCGCGGTGACGGACATGCGTGGGAACCGGATCACGTTCGCCCGCGGGACGCTGCGGTTCTTCTGCATCTTCCTCTCCGTGCTGGTGCTGTTCATCGGGTTCTTGCTGCCTGCATTCACGCGCTACAAGCAGGGCCTGCACGATATCATCGCCGGGACCCTGATGTTCCTACAGGAGTACTGAAAATTTTTTTCAGTCGTCGTACCTTCCCTTCAGGCCTGCCCACCCGGTGAAGCCGCAGTAGATGCAGCCGTCACCATCGCAATGCCTGCACCTGCATGCAGGCGCAAGGACGAGGACGTAGCCGACCTTTTCGCAGTACGTGCAGCCAGCTCCCTCGCAGTGAGTGCATAGGACCCTTTCGTATTTCGACAGGTTGTTTTCGGGCACGAGAGTCACTCCGGCGTGGTTCCTCGCTCCCGGGATCCCCGCGGTTTCCGGAGCACGGCTCCCCTGTCAGCCTGCCCGACAGTCTCCGCGTACCGGGCGAGTACCCCGCGGAGAGACTTTTCCAGTGGTCTCCACTCCTTTCTCCGGCGTTCGAGTTCCCCGGCGTCCACGAGGAGGTCGAGGGTCCGGGCGTGCAGGTCAAGCGCTATGCGGTCACCTTCCCTGACGAGGGCGATCGGCCCCCCGGCGGCAGCTTCGGGCGTCACGTGCCCGATGCAGGGGCCGCGGGTCCCGCCGGAGAAACGGCCGTCGGTGACAAGGGCGACAGACCTGTACCCAAACCCGACGATGGCCGATGTAGGTGAGAGCATCTCAGGCATCCCCGGGGCCCCCGCAGGCCCCTCGTACCGGATGACGACCACGTCCCCCTCTCCGATCCCGCGGGACAGGATGGCCTCCATTGCAGCGTCCTCCCCGTCGAAGACGCGGGCCGGCCCGGCATGCCTCCACATCTCCTTCGCGACTGCGGCGGACTTGACCACCGCACCGCCGGGAGCCAGGCTCCCGAAGAGGATGCGCAGGCCGCCGGCAGGGTTCACGGGGTCCTTCACCGTGCGGATGACCCCGCCTTCTCTCGGCCGCGCCTCCCGTGCTATCTCGAGGATGCTCTTCCCGGATATCGTCGGGGCGTCCTCGAGGTACGGCAAGAGCTCGTGCAGCACGGCAGGGATCCCCCCCGACCTGTGCAGGTCGAGCATGGAGTGGGGGCCGGCAGGCTGCATGTTGCAGATGTGCGGAATCTCCTCCCCGATCTCCCGGAATGAATCGAGCGAGAGGTCGATCTCGGCTTCGGACGCGATCGCCATGAGGTGGAGGACCGTGTTCGTGGACCCGCCCAGCGCCATGTCGACCCGAATCGCGTTCCGGAGGCTTTCCCTCGTGATGATCTCGCGGGGCAGCATTCCCTCACGCGCGAGCCACACGGCCCTCTCCCCAGACATGCGAGCGAGCCTGAGCTTCCCGGCGTCGACCGCAGGTGTCGCCGCGCACCCCGGGAGGGCCATCCCCATCGCCTCTGCCACGCAGGCCATCGTGTTCGCGGTATAGAGGCCCTGGCAGCTCCCGCACCCGGGCATCGCCGCACATTCGAGGTCATGGAGCTCGTCCCCGGACATGGTCCCGGCGGCGACCCGCCCGACCCCCTCGAAGACATCGATGAGCGAGAGCTCCTTCCCGTCGAGGAAACCGGGGAGCATCGCCCCGCCCGTGACCACGATCGACGGGACATTGCACCG
>JAPXNX010000074.1:0-6359 GCA_033811795.1 Methanolinea sp.
TGCGATACCTCCCACTTCCGCCGGGTAGGCCAGGGCTAGTTCCAGGGAGGTGACCACGTAAGTGAAAAGGTCCGCGAAGGCAACCGCGAGGAAGACCGTCAGGTACATGTCCACCCTGGTGTCGCGGAGCACCCGGTAGATTGCCCACCCAACTAGCGGGCCGACTATCCCCATGGAGACGATGTTCGCACCGAGCACCGACAGGCCCCCATGTGCGAGGAAGAGGCTCTGGAAAAGGAGCACGATCGCACAGATCACCGAGGTGACCCATGGTCCGAAACAGAAGGCAGAGAGACCGGTACCGGTCGGGTGGGAACAGCTCCCGGTTACCGAGGGGAGTTTCAGGGATGAGAGGATAAAAATAAACCCTCCCGTCACGCCAAGCAGGGGGAGTGCCTCCCGGTTGGCTTCGAGGACCTTTTTCAGATGGTATACCCCGAACACCAGACATGGGATGGCAATAATCCACCACACCAGGCACCACTGCCATGGTAAGAATCCTTCCATAATGTGCATATCTATCAGAAACATATTTTTTGTTTTAAGTAAATATTACTTGTGTTTTAGCATGGGATTTAAACTCTGTCTAGACCCAAACGCTCATGACAATTCTGTATCCTCGTATCTCGTAATGGATAGGTATTATTCGGGCATCTCATATGAAATTCACATTATAACTTGCATTCACAGACCCCTTCCCTGCGAAAATCGCCAATGCGATTTTCATGTCATAAGGTAAAAGAACTCCTGGCGCCGCCGCGGATCTACATCGATAACAAATCTCTGAAATCTTCGATTTCGGTATGTCTCCCCGCTTCCTTCCACCATTTCTCCAGCATCACTGTAACAAGGATCGCACAAAAAGGACGATAGTGCACTTCTTTTTTCCTTCTCGATGCAAACCAGGCATGAAGCGATATTCACGATGAGTAGATAACGGATCTCGCTGAAGTTATCTTAAACATTTTTTGATTCTATTCATTCCTGAAATTCATGTCTGGCCATAGAAAAGAGTCTGCGTATCCGGGATTGCCAGACCCCTCTTTTGCGTTGGGGTGATTAGCCTGGTGGCAGTGAATCCATTGATTTCTAGGTCGATAGCAAGGATTATTGAAGGTTACAATCCAACGCGATAGCCTTAATAGGCTTTACTGCGTAGTGTAGAGAGCAATTGCGCCGATAGTGTAGTGGTCATCACTAGGCGTTGCCAACGCCTAAACCCGGGTTCGAGTCCCGGTCGGCGCACTCGGCCAACGATATCCTTCTCACCAAGGAAATTCGAGATTTCTGAATGCAATCTTTTAGTCATTTCCCACGACCATAAATTGTGCTGGTGTTCTTGTCCTTCGGCTCGTGTCCCTGTTTTCACAAAACAGAAACGTTTCCGGCAGGTTATGGCATAGGTACCGGGACTCTAGGTGTCCTGTTCGTCACCATGTTGCCCCATCGCTGCCCGAGTCCCTTTTACCATTATTGCATGAGTCCCCGTCCTGCTGGAAACTGGTGCCTTCATGGGCCCTTTCCATTGCCTTCTGCAGTGGCCATGCTCTTCTACAGGCGGGCGAGTTCTCCGGAAGATGTGAAATGCACAGGAGCGATAGAGATAATACGTGGATAAGCCTTCTTTTACTGTAAGGCTACCGTGGGTGGGCTGTTAAAAAGCCACAGATTTCATTGCGATGTAATCGATGCGAAGAGAGAGTGCCCTTGAGCATTCTCGTATCCCGAGACATGCCCTATAGTGCATTGAGGTGAGTAAAGACGAGAGAAGAGAGAGGATGCCTGCCCTGCAACCCGGGGGAAGATCCCGGAACGATCGAGGACAGGATCCGTTCCTGGGTCTCTTCGTACGCATCGGGAAAGGGCTGGGTCCTCAACCCGGACAGCAAGGCCCTTGACATCGTCATTCGTGGCCTCGCCCGGAACTGCCAGAAGTTTGGCCACCCCTATTGCCCGTGCCGGCTGCGCAGTGGTGATCCCGAGAAGGACAAAGACATCGTCTGCCCCTGCATCTTCCACGAGGATGAAGTGAGGGACGAGGGGAATTGTCACTGCAGGCTGTTCTACCGGTCGGAATAGAATGGTGGAAGCCGGTTTTTCCCTTGATTCCTGTCGTTGAAAGTACATGGTTCACTTTTTCCTCTGGATGGGTAATCACGTGCTTTTTCTGCTAAGAGAAGCTGGACCGGTTTTATCGGGAAAAGGGTTCTATTTCCCGAAACAGGTTTTTCCCAAAAAGGCTCATCGTTATTTCAGTTATCTCGAAAAGAATTTTCATATACCTGCACAGCTGAAGGGCAGATCGGAGATCCCCTCCTCGAAGGAATAACCGGGGGTCCCAGAAGGGGGAACGCAAATGACGAGTGAATTGTACAAAAAGATGGTCCACGAAGCTATGGCAGCCCAGCGGGCTGACGTGGAAAAGATCAGGGAAAAGAGAGGCCAGTCCTTTGTCATCGACGATGCAAAGGCCTACCTTGATGCCGTCAAGCTGATGAAACCGATCGAGGGACAGTCGAAAGCAGTCTTCTCCCTTCACGTGGAATCGGTAAAGGCCCATTTCGATGCCCTCGAGAAGTTGGCAAAGACCGTCCGGCCCGAAGACGACCCGTTCGTCGAGCACTACCAGACGCCGGTGGTCCTGGAGATACTCTATGACCAGGATCCTTCGTTCAAGAAGAGCGTAGATGCATTTGTCAACGCCATTGGAAGATCCGAAGCTTTGATCGGGAAGGAATCGGCCCGTCGGTACGCAGGGTTTTACGGACCGACGTGCGTGGTGGACTTTGCTCTCATCCCGGGCAGCACTAGCAACGTTGTCAACCAGATCCTGCAGAAAACCGACATTCCCGTGCCCCACAAGCAGGCCATCCTTGCCTCCAAGTCATGGGGCATGAACACCTCCTATGGTATTGGGGAGGTATTCGCCCACGAGGTCGAGAAGGGGGCAACTCTGGCAGACGCGGTCCGGGCAGAGATAAAGATGTTACAGTCAGTCTACGCGGAACCGGTGGAGACCCAGGCACGCCTTATGGACGATGCCGGGATGACCTCGTTCGACTGCCGAAAATACATGGCGGACTATAGGAAAAAGATGGAACCCGTGGTGAAGGCAGCCATTGACGATGAGGTTCACTATGGAAACATCGCAACGATCCCTGCGTACTGCGTGGGGGATATTGCCCACCACATCTCGCAGTCGACCTTCAACATGTGCAAGGACGACGTCATCATGGCGGTTATCGGGGCCACCACCAACGTGATGGACAGGAATTTGAATGCGGCCGTCCCGAAATTCAAGAACGAATACGATGTCCTCTCGGTGGCGACCGGCGCTTCGGCATGCGCAGCCGAGTATATCCTCGAGCTGGACGGGTTCAATGCCATTATGGTGGTCGATCTCCTCACGAAGCGGTGGCATAACTATGTCCAACTCTACCCAAGGCGCGGAGCAGCCGCAGAACTCCATAACTGCGACTTCATGGACATGATCTACCGTGGCTGGAAGTATATAGACAAGGCGAGGAGGAGACAGGATGGCCAGGCCGGCATGCTCAGGCCAAAAGTGGGCAGCATAGAGATCGACCTCTCTCCCATCCACGAGAGCGAGGTGCTGATGAACCCGCAGAGGTATGCCTACCCTGCCTGCGCCATCACTGTCCGCGCCTCTGCAATGCTCCGTCTCGCCGACTACCCCTGCCTCCTGACAAGCGAGCCGGTCACCGCCACCCTCATGACCAACATCATTGCCCTGCACAAGGAAGTCGTGGCAGCACCGGCCAGGATCTGCAAGGACTGTGCATCGGCAGCCCTGATGGACTTCCGGCATGGTTACTGCCAGTGGAAGGAAGCGGTTTGAAAATCCCGGGAAGGTGAAGAAGAAATGAAATGTTATGTCTGTGCAAGCGAGGGGCGTTCTACGGACGCCGTTGCGATCTGCATCGTCTGCGGCATGGGGCTCTGCAGGGAGCACGCCATACGCGAGGATCTAGAGATGTGGGAGGGGGGATACCCATTCCCAGCGAAGAGAGCGAAGGCAAAGATCCCCCGGACACTCTGTCCCGAATGCTACAACGCCCTTTCAGGTAGGTGAGCGGGATGAGTGACCTTGCAAAGCGGTGCATCGCGGAACTCGTTGGCACGGCGCTCCTCGTTTATTTCGGTGCAGGTGCCGCGGCAATCACCCTTATGATTGCTCGGGGCGCAGGCACAGGGACACCGTTCAACATCGGGATAGGTGCACTGGGTGGACTTGGGGACTGGCTTGCCATCGGGATGGCCTTCGCCATCGTGATCGCAGCTGTCATCTACGCGCTTGGACGTGTATCCGGGGCGCATATCAACCCGGCGGTGACAATCGCCCTCTGGGCGACGAAGAGGTTTCCTGGCCGTGAAGCAGGTGCGTATCTTGTCGCGCAGCTCGTGGGAGGTGCGCTCGGCAGCTTGCTCTTTGCTGCCAGTGCAGGCATGGACGCGGTCACGATCGGTGGACTCGGAGCGACTACCCCCTTCCCGGGGATCGGTTACGGCCAGGCGGTCCTCGCGGAAGCCATCGGCACCTTTGTCCTCATGCTGGTCATCATGGGGGTCGCCGTTGACAGGAGAGCGCCCCCCGGTTTTGCAGGGCTCGTGATAGGGCTGACAGTGGGAGGGGTGATCACGACGACCGGCAACATCGCAGGGGCGTCTCTCAATCCTGCCCGCACTTTCGGCCCCTACCTCCTCGACTCCCTGCTGGGCGGACCGAACCTCTGGGCCTATTTCCCGATATACATCATCGGACCCATCGTCGGTGCAGTAGTGGCAGCGTTCTTCTACGACTACATTGCGGGAGAGAGCAGCAAGGCTGCCTGATGGACAGGAGGGAACAGTCTGGAAGGGAAGTACCAGAAGAAAACAGTGGACTGCGAGAGGCCCACAACATGACTCCCGCATTCCGACCGTTTTTCCCTTCAAGGTTCGCCACTATGGCGCCATGATCTCCCCTTTTTGGAACTGCACCCTTTGGACATTCCACTGGCAGGTTCTGGACTGTATAACAAGGGAGACACAAGTCGCGTTACAGTCCCATCAGCGTCACGGACATCGCTGCAAGTGTCAATCGAACCATATGTTTATCGTTCCAGTAGAGGAACGTGAAAATTGAGAGAACATCTCAAGTAAATTGGAGGAATGGGATCCGCACGGATTCGAGACCATCTCCAAAAATGCGGGTATTTCCATGAAGATCGCAGTGGCAGGCAAGGGTGGCGTGGGAAAAACGTTCATCGCCGGCAACCTCGCAGCCATCTATGCCCGGGATGCGCAGCCCGTGATCGCCATCGATGCGGACCCATCGCCGAACCTTGCAATGACCCTCGGGCTCTCGGAAACGGAAGCAGGTCAAATCCGTCCAATCGCCGAGAACGAGGAACTCATCCGGTTGAAGACCCAGACTGACTATCCCGGGGTGTTCCGGCTCACATTTACGGTGGACGATGTCATCAGCAGGTATGCGGTCCCGACACCCTCCGGGGCCTTTCTCCTGGTCATGGGAACTGTCCACTCCGTTGGGTCGGGGTGTACCTGCCCGGCAAATACGGTCGTCAAGGCTCTTCTCCGGCACCTTATCGTCGAGAGGCGTGACATCGTCATCCTAGACATGGAAGCGGGCATCGAGCACCTCGGCAGGGGGACGGCTGCACATGTCGATACCATGCTAGTCGTTGCCGATGCGAACAGGAAATCGCTCGAAACTGCACGGACTATCTGCAGGATGGTCGAGGTGTCTCCGATCCGACACGTGGGGCTCGTTGCGAACAAGGTATCCGGCCCAATGGAAGAAGAGGTTGTATCCGTATTTGCAAGGAGGCACAATATCCCCATTTTCGGGACGATACCCTTCGACCCTGAGGTCTTTTCTGCAGGTATCACCGGTGGGACCGTGGACGAAAAAAGTTCAGTGGCAATGGAGGCGATCAGGGGGCTGGCGCACAGGCTGGTCGATATGTCCTGATAAGACAATGCCACCTGCAGGGAAGAGGAGTCCTTTATGAAAACCATCGTGACCATGGGGCGTGGAGGCACCGGCAAGACAACGTTTGTCGCACTGATGGCCAGGTATCTGATCGAAAAAAAACATACGCCCATACTTCTCGTCGACATCGACCCGGACCAGAACCTTGCCGAGATGGTGGGGGTCGATCTCGATGCTGCCGGGATAAAGACCATCTCCGAGCTCCTGTCCGAGACGTTCATCCAGAATGGCGGGACGACCCTCGGAGTCCCTCCCTCCCAGAGGATCGAGAGCAGGATCTGGGAACAGGGCCTCTTCGAGGGCGAAGGTTTCGACCTCCTGGCTATTGGCACCAAGTGGGTCG
>JAPXNX010000075.1:0-6242 GCA_033811795.1 Methanolinea sp.
TCCGTCCATATGGACCTGCAGGTTGCCAGTAGACCTGATACTAATCCCGGTACACATTACTGCGGGTGGCATCTTTTTTTGATACCTGGGACTCTATAAACTGCCAGGTAAGGACAGTCATATGCAAATCCTGTGGAGAGCAGTTTTCGACCAGGCATAAAATATCGGGGTCACATGGCTTGCTCTTCTTTCGTTCATCCAAAAGGAAAACCAGGGCATTCCGTAGCGGATTATACATATTAAAAGATCAAAGGTATATCACACTATAACTTATAATCTATTAAATATCTCCCATTATAAGTGTCTAAATTATTTAGTTATATTGAAATAATAAGAAATAATAAACAAATTGTATGACTAAATTGATTCTCCGGGTCTCCTGCTCTTTCCTGATCCTCGGTCTTGCACTCCTGTCCGGATGCACAGGCCTCGCTGGACAGGATACGGTAAAAACGCCTGGGACTTCTGTGCAGGCAGAGACCCTCACCCTTAGGGACGGGTTCTCGCGGGAGGTAACTATCCCATTTCCACCTGATAAGATAGTCTGCTCTGGCGCGGGGTGTCTCCGCTACGCCGTGTACCTCGGCGGGCAGGATCTCGTGGCTGGTGTCGATGATATAGAGAAGAAGAACCAGGTAATCGAGGGAAGACCGTACACCCTCGCGTACGGTCCGCAGTTCAAGGATCTCCCCCTTATCGGCGAGTTCCGTGGTAAAGACGACCCTGAAAAGATAATTCTCATCCAGCCTGACGTTATCTTCAAGGCCAGTACAACAGGGCAGCCGCCGGCGACAAGTGCCGCAGAGGCTGACAAGCTCCAGGATAAGACCGGCATCCCTGTCATCGCATTCCCATACGGGTCGCTCCGGGACGAAAAAGAAAAGGGCGAGATGTTCGAAGCCCTCCGGGTTATGGGCAAGGCCATTGGAAAGGATGCCCGGGCCGAGGAGATCATAGCCTATATCGATGCAACGATGGCCGACCTCGCGAGGCGGACTGCAGACATCCCAGAATCACAGCAGAAAAACGTTTACATCGGCGGGGTCTCTTCCGCCGGGGCCCATGGGATCATCTCGACCGAGCCGGCATACCCGCCGTTCCTCTGGGTGCATGCAAAGAATATGGCAGCAGGCATGGGGACCGACCATGCAGACATCGCCAAGGAGGCCCTGATCGCATGGGATCCTGAATTCATCTTCATCGACGTGGGGACACTGCAGTTGGAGAACGAGGGGGCATTAGGGGAGCTCGAGAGCGACCCAGCACTCCAGGGTCTCGATGCCGTAAAGAATGACAGGATCTATGGTCTCCTGCCGTACAACTTCTACAGCACGAACTACGAGACCGTCCTTGCCAATGCATACTTCGTGGGCAAGATCCTCTATCCCGACCGGTTCGCAGATATCGAGCCTGCACGGAAGGCCGACGAGATATACACTTTCTTCCTCGGGAAGCCCGTTTTCTCCCAATTGAACAGCCAGTACGGAAACCTGGGCTTTGCAAGGATTCCGCTGCAGGAGTGATCCGGGGCAACCGCAACCATGCAGGAAGAGGAGGAGGATCATGCACTTTGCCAACGGGGAGGTTCCAGGAGAATACCTGGGGTATGTCCACAAAAAGGTCCTCTGGTTAGCGGGGGGGATGGGAGTCCTCGTTCTTCTCCTCGTTTACTCCATATCGGTCGGGGCCGTGGCTATACCGCTCACTGACGTTTTCATGACGATCACAGGCCAGAACGTGTCGCACAAGTGGGACGCTATCATATGGAGCATCCGCCTCCCCCAGGCCCTCGCTGCGATCGTCGCCGGGTGCGGTCTCGCTGTCGCAGGGGTGACGATGCAGTCGATCCTGAGAAACCCGCTTGGCTCACCGTTCACCCTCGGGATATCGAATGCCGGGGCTTTCGGCGCTGCGGTCTCTGTCATCGTGCTCGGGACCGGGACGATGCAGTCGCGAGTCGCGGATGCAGTCACCATCAACAACCCGTACATCACCACGATGATGGCATTCCTCTTCTGCCTCCTTGCGACTGCCGTCATCCTCCTCATCTCGCGGATCCGGAACGCCTCCCCCGAGGTCATGGTCCTTGCGGGCGTCGCCCTCTCGTCACTCTTTACCGCCGGGACGATGTTCCTGCAGTATTTCTCCAACGATGCACAGCTCGCTGCCGTTGTCTTCTGGACATTCGGAGATGTAGGACGGGCGAACTGGCCGGAACTCGCATTCATGTCCCTCATCGTCGCCGTTGCGACCGTATATTTCGTGGCCAACAGGTGGAACTACAATGCCATCGATGCCGGTGACGAGACTGCGAAGAGTCTCGGAGTGAACGTCGAGCGGGTCCGCCTGTTCGGGATGGTGGCATCTGCACTTGTCACTGCCGTGATCGTTTCGTTCCTGGGTGTCATCGGTTTCGTGGGGCTCGTCTGTCCCCACATGGTCAGGCGGATCATCGGTGATGACCAGCGGTACCTTGTCCCCGGGTCATGCATCATGGGCGGCATCCTCCTGCTCGCCTCGGATACTGTCGCACGGGTAATCATCGCCCCCTATGTCCTGCCGGTCGCCGTCCTGACCGCGTTCATGGGAGCGCCAATCTTTATCTATCTCCTCCTGCGGGGGAACAGGATATGATACTCACAGTGGAAGACCTCAAATTCTTCTATCGCAACCGGGAAGTGCTCAACGATATCGCGTTTTCGATCGGAAAGAGCGAGATCGTTGCAATCCTCGGTCCGAACGGCGTGGGAAAGACCACGCTCCTGAAGTGCTTGAACCGGATACTCATGCCCAGGGAGGGCGTTGTCTACCTCGACGGGCAGGACATTTTCCGGCTGAACGGAAACGAGATCGCCCGGAGTATCGGGTACGTCCCTCAGCGGGTCGAGACCGGGAAGCTCACCGCCTTCGATGCCGTGCTGCTGGGCAGGAAACCCCACATCGGGTGGGAACTCAAGGAAAAGGACTTGAAAATTGTCGACGCGGTCTTCCGGCAGCTCTCAATGGACCACCTGCGACTCGCATCAATCGACGAGATGAGCGGGGGAGAGCTCCAGAAGGTTGCAATCGCCCGGGCCCTGGTCCAGGAGCCCCAAGTCCTCCTGCTCGACGAGCCGACAAGCAACCTCGACCTGAAGAATCAGGTTGGCATCCTCACGACCATTTCCCGGGTAGTGCGCGAGCATGACATTGCAGCCGTGATGACCATGCATGACCTCAACCATGCACTCCGGTATGCCGACCGTTTCATCTTTCTCAAGTGCGGACGTATCTATGCGCATGGAGGTCCCGAGGTCATCTCCCCGCAAACCATCGAGGAGGTCTACGGCCTGCCGGTCATCATCGGGGAACTCGGTGGAGTGCCCTGCGTCGTCCCGGTGAGTCCTCCTGCCACGATCGATGCATGAATGCCCAGGCATTGCTTTCATAGAAGGAGAGAACATGTGCGAGAACCATGAAATAGCCCGCCACTGGTCTGCGTATCCCGCGTTCGACGAGTGTGTCCGGTTTCACGGGCACGCCTGCCCCGGCCTCGCGACCGGGTACCGTGTTGCGACCGCTGCGATGAGGACTCTGGGGATTTCCCGGCCCACCGACGAGGAACTCGTCTGCATCGCGGAGACAGATGCCTGCGGTGTAGACGCCGTCCAGGTGGTGACGGGCTGCACGGCAGGAAAGGGAAACCTGATCATCGAAGATTACGGGAAACACGCCTTCTCCTTCTTCTCGAGGGATAGCGGGAAGGCGATCCGGGTCCTGGTCAGGAACTCAGGCAAGACAGAGAGGCCGGCAATGGACACTCTCCGGAAGAAGGTCTTTTCCGGGACTGCGACTCCGGAGGAGAGATCCCGCTTCCAGGAGATGATGCAGGCTGCAATACGTTCCCTCCTGGATGCACCCGAGGGGGATCTCCTCGAGATCCGTGAGATCCACGAGAAACCCCCTGGAAAGGCGCATATTTTTGCGTCTGTCCTGTGCGACCTCTGCGGGGAACCGGTGGCCGAGCCGAAGACGAGGGTTGTCGAGGGGAAGCGGCTCTGCATCCCCTGCGCCAATGCACAAAGAGTTGAGAGATGATGAACCGGAAATCCATGGATCTTGTCTCCATCGGGTATGTACGATCGCCTTACCGTGAGAGGGGAGACACCCCGCACCAGGGAAGGTTAGCGCCTGCAGTCTCCGAGATCGTCATAAAACCTGAATACGGCCCGGGCCTCTTCAAAATCGCAAAAAAGAAGTACATCTACGTCCTCTGCTGGTTCGATCGGGCCGACAGGAGCAGGCTCTCCGCCACTCCGCCCCACGACCGCGTGGAACGCGGCGTTTTTGCGACCCGGTCTCCGGACAGGCCTAACCCGGTCTCTCTCTCCCTCGTCGATCTCTTGTGTGTCAACGGGTGCATCCTCTCTGTCCGGGGGCTCGATGCAATGGACGGAACTCCCGTGATCGACATCAAGCCCTACTCGGAAGCGATCGATACGCCGGGGGCGTAAAAATAGGTGGAACGCCGCAATCCTGTCCCTCTTTTGTTCTCTGTCCGGAAAAGATCGACTTCTGAACTGGTTCCCAAACCTGCATCAGGTTTGGCAGGATATATCTTTCTGAATGACATTCTTCTGCCAGCAATGCGGGGAGTGCTGCAGCGTGATGGGCCAGGTCTTTGCCGTTGGACTGGCCCGCAATGGATACCGGTTCATATTGGAGAACCTCTATACGGGTGAAAAGACCGAAGTCGAGGTCTCTCCTGCCATGCGGGGACTCTATTCGTCAGGGGAAACTGTTTCGGACTGGCAGGACCCCTGCCCCTTCCTCCGCTATGATGCCAAGAGGGAAAGGGCATTCTGCACGGTCCACGAGACGAGGCCTGGAATATGCAGGGACTATGGGTGCTGGAGGATCCTCGTCATTGACAGATCGGGGCGGCGGGCTGGGCGCATCATGGAGTGGAGGTACTTGCACCTCGAAGACCGGCGGCTTGTACAGGCATGGGAGGAGCTCAGGGAAGGGATAGACAGTCTCCCGGACCCCGATTGGGACAACGCTGTCGCAAGGTTCTTCAGGGAAAGAGGGTATTCCGTTTACCTTTGAAAGAGGGGACAGAAAGACCCAAAAAGGGCATGCTTCTGCCAGGATTCCCGCCGGTAATTCCATTCTGCATCATTCGCAGCCCCTTCCCGCATTTTTTGCGGAAATAGTCCCCCAATACAGTATCCACCGGTCACCCGTCTTTTTATGTTCGAAGAGAGACGAGCTATAGGATAAAGGAGAACCTGATCGTATGGTCCAGGAGGATGAGAGCCAGAACATTCCCCGGCAGGAGAATGGTGACCTGTGCAAAGGGGATACGGGAGCAGGTACGTCCCTTGTCGGGCGAGGGAGCAGGGTCATTTTTCTCCTTGCAGTGATCGGGTCGACTCTTCTTGCCGTCGCCCTCTTCATCTACGGCTTTGCCATCACGATCTCCAGCCTCCTCTTTTCGATTGTTCATTTTTCCCTTGAAATCGAGGCCATGAAGGGGGCGATGGCAGTTGCGGTCGAGATCATCGACCTCTTCCTTGTCGCGACGGTCTTCTACATAATATCCCTCGGGCTGTACGAACTCTTCATTGCCAAGGCGCCGCTTCCCGGCTGGCTCAAGATCTGCAACATGGACGATCTGAAAGAGAAGCTCCTCGGTCTCGTCGTCATCGCACTCGCCGTGCTCTTCCTGGGCGAGTCCCTTGTCTGGCCGAATAGCGCGGGGGATCTCCTCGTCTACGGCCTTGCCAACGCTGCCGTCATTGGCGCCATATCACTGTACTTCTGGGCACAACACTGACTAGTCTCTCTCCTCCCCCCGCAAGGAAGAACGACTTTTATCACATCGAAAGGCCACAACACAGATCATGCATGTCGTTGCATTCAACGGGAGCCCAAGGAAGGGCGGAAACACGGAGAGACTATTGAAACGCGTTCTTTTAACCCTCGGGGAGGAAGGCGTGGAGACCGAGCTGGTCCAGGTCGGCGGGGAGAAAGTCCACGGCTGCACCGCGTGCGGAAAGTGCTTTACGAACCAGGACTGCAGGTGCGTCTTTGATGACGATATCATCAACGAGTGCATCGAGAAGATGGCTGCCTCTGACGGTATCCTGATCGGGTCACCGACGTACTTCGCCGATGTCTCCCCGGAGACCAAGTCGCTGATCGACCGTGCAGGGTTTGTTGCGATGGCCAACGGCAATCTTTTTTCCCGCAAGGTGGGT
>JAPXNX010000076.1:0-6167 GCA_033811795.1 Methanolinea sp.
CACCTTGCACCCGTAGAGACGCCGAATGAAAACCGCTGACGCGGTTTTCATGCCAAAAAATGAAAATGGCAGGGGCATTACCCCTAGAAAACTAGGGCCCTTAAAAAGTCATTCATAGGTGAAGATCTCTTCGATCGGGACCCCGAAGAACCGTGCGATTTTGAATGCCAGTTCGAGGGAGGGGTCGTACTTGCCTTTCTCGATGGCAAGGATGGTCTGGCGGGTGACTTTCAGTTCCTGGGCCAGCGCCTCCTGGGTGAGATCCTTCATGGCTCGGTAGACCTTTATCTTATTCTTCATCGGTGTCCCACTCCCCGTATTTATGGGCGTAGTATATCCGGAAACCGATGTAGAGGAAGGCGATGCAGCAGAGGAGTATCATCTGGAGGACCCCGAAATATCCCAGGTAGACCCCGTCCCTTGGAAAGTCATGGGGGATTGCCCTCGGTCGGGGTATTCCGAGCGGAGTCGAAAAGCCGATGACCGCTGTCCCCAGGCTGACGGCGAAGAAGATGATCCAGAAGACCTCGAGGGTCCGGAACCCAGCTTTCTGGTTGATGAGCCGGGACCGTTCGTCTTCCTTGTAGTCTGTTATCATCAACCGGGAGACGTAGAGGAGCCCGACACCCATGATGAACCCGGCAGTGATGATCAGGGGGTTGTGCAGCCTTACCGAGAGCACAAAGAGCCCCACCTCGATGAGACCAACCACCCCGACAAGCAAGTAGAACGTGTTCTGCTTCATGGTACTCGGACGTTATAATTATCTTACAAATAGTCCTCTTATCTTTACCGGTGGGAGGTCTCCTTCCCGCATCCTGAAAGGTATTTAGGAGAAGAGACCAGCTTTTCTGTACTTCCATGGCTTTTCAGGCATACGAGGCGACTCTCCCGGCGACAGGAAAGGACTCCCTTCTTTCGTCAGTCCTCTCCCTCTTACTGCCACCCCTCCTGGCATTTCTCTATTACTTCTTCTGCGTCCTCATCCTCCCCCTCGAGAAAGCCCTGATCCTGGGAGGCCTCATGATTATTTACTACATCCCCCCATCGGGCAAGGAGTCCCTCATCCCGCTGGGAATCGCGCTCGGTATCCCCTGGTGGCTCATTGCAACCTCTCTTGCGCTCCTCGATGTCCTCACGAGCCTGTTTATAATACTCAACATCAGGCTCGCCCTCCGCATCCCCGTCCTCGGACCGTGGATCTCCAGGTTCCTTGGCTCAGGCGAGGAATTCATGAAAAAGAGGCCATGGATCGCGCGGTGGTCAGTATTAGGCGTGGCGTTCTTCGTCTTCCTCCCCTTCCAGGGGACTGGTGGAGTCGGGGCAACTCTCGTCGGGATGCTCGTCGGCCTGACTCCCCCGCAGATACTCCTCGCTGTGGCACTCGGGGCGTCTGCCGAATGCCTCCTCTTTGCACTCGGGTCCGACATCATATGGAGGCTCATCCTCGAGAACTTCGCCGTTGGCGTCCAGGTCGCAATTGCCGTGTTCGCAATTGCTGTCATCGCTTACCTCCTCCTCCGCCGCTGGTACGAGGGGGAGGGGGAGTGATGCAAGGGGAAGGGTCCGGAATGTGAATCCAAAAATTTTTGGGACTGGTCATTGTATCCTGTATCCTCTATGGGAGGCATCTTCCATTCCAGTCCGTATCGCAGTACAGGCTTTCCCACCCTGCCACGTTGGACGTGCGGGCATTGGACTGAAGTAAAAATGTAGGTACCTCCGCGGCGCATTCCATGCAGATATTCACGTTTGATTCGGTATACGGTCTTTCGAGCGACGAGGTGGCCAGGATCCGGGAGAGGGAGGGATACAACGAGATCCCCTCTGCCCGGAGACGCGGGTTGACCGGGATCATTGCAGGTGTCTTCCGGGAACCGATGTTCCTCCTCCTCGTTGCGACAGGTGCGATTTACTTCTTCCTCGGGGAAGTCCAGGACGGGGTCCTGATGCTTTCTTTCGTAGTCGTGATCATCGCTATCACCGTCTACCAGGAGAACAAGACAGAAAATGCACTCGAGACGCTCCGGAACCTATCGAGCCCCCGAACCCTCGTGATCAGGGATGGTGTGCAGGTCCGTATCCCCGGGAGGGAAGTTGTCACCGGTGACTGCATGATCCTCACCGAGGGCGACCGGGTCGCTGCAGACGGTGTCCTCCTCTATGCCCAGGCGCTCAGCATCGACGAGTCACTCCTCACCGGGGAGTCCGTTCCCGTCCGGAAAACTGCCAGGAAAGAGGCCGTTCCACCAGCACAGCCTGGAGGCGACGATCTCCCCTTCGTCTATTCAGGGACTCTCGTCGTCCAGGGCCAGGGCCTTGCCCGGGTCACGGCGACCGGCCCACGGACCGAGGTGGGAAAGATCGGAAAAGCCCTTGCGTCTGTCACGAGGGGTGACAGCCCGCTCAAGAGGGAAGTCTCTGCGATTGTCAGGGCGATCGCACTCTTGGGCGTCATCCTCTGTGCCATCATCGCGGTGGTCTACGGGCTGGCGCATGCGAGCTGGACCGGTGGGCTGCTCGCAGGAATAACCCTTGCGATGGCGATACTCCCCGAGGAGTTCCCTGTCGTCTTCACGATCTTCCTCGCCCTCGGGGCCTGGAGACTCTCGCGCTACAACGTCCTGACGCGGGAGATCCCTGCCATCGAGACCCTGGGTTCGGCAACGGTGCTCTGCGTGGACAAGACGGGCACTCTCACCGAGAACAGGATGTCAGTCCAGGCGTTCTGCTGCGACGGTGAAGTTGCAACCTTTTCCGGCCGGGAATGCGAAAGGATACCTGACTCCTGTCATGAGCTTGCAGAGTTCGCCATCCTGGCATGCAAGAAAGATCCCTTCGATCCCATGGAAAAGGCCTTGCTCGCGCTCGCTGACGGGGAATTCGGAAAGACCGAGCATGTCCACTCGGGATGGGAACTGGTGCGGGAATACCCGCTCTCGCCCCATCTGATGGCCATGTCCAATGTCTGGCGATCGCCCAACGGGTCCGAGTACGTCATAGCGGCGAAGGGAGCCCCTGAGGCCATCGCCGACCTCTGCCACTTGAGCCCGGAGCGGGCAGCACGGATGTCAGGGGAGATCGAATCCCTCGCATCGCGGGGCTTGCGCGTTCTTGGTGTCGCGAAGGCAACTTTCCGGCCCGAAACACTCCCTGATCACCAGCACACGTTTTCCTTTGTATTTCTCGGCCTGGTCGGCTTTGCCGACCCCGTGCGCCCCGGTGTCCGGGAAGGGGTAGCCGAGTGCACGACTGCGGGTATCAAGGTAATCATGATCACCGGGGACTACCCTGTCACTGCACGTTCCATTGCCGTACAGATCGGGCTGCCAGAGAGCGGGAACATCATTACCGGCCCCGACCTGGACAGGATGGCCGACGGGGAACTGGAGGAGGCGTGCAGCGGCACTCCCCTGTTTGCAAGGGTCGTCCCGACCCAGAAACTCCGGATCGTGCAGGCGCTGAAGAAATCGGGGGAGGTAGTGGCCATGACCGGCGACGGCGTGAACGACGCCCCCGCACTCCGGGCGGCGGACATCGGTATCGCGATGGGCGGGCGGGGGACCGATGTCGCCCGCGAATCGGCATCGCTCGTCCTCCTCGACGACAACTTCACGTCGATCGTCGCTGCGGTCAGGATGGGGAGGAGGATCTTCGATAACATCCGGAAGGCCATGGCCTACGTCTGCTCGGTACATATCCCCATCGCAGGGATGTCACTCTTCCCCGTGCTCCTCGATGCACCCCTGGTCCTGCTGCCAGCCCACATCGTCTTCCTCGAGCTGGTAATCGACCCGGCGTGTTCGATCGTGTTCGAGTCGGAGAAGGAGGAAGATGACATAATGATGAGGCCTCCGCGGAAGAAGACAGAGGGGATCTTTTCGAAGGACACGATACGCTATAGTCTTCTCCAGGGGGTCTCGGTGCTTGCAGCGGTACTCCTCGTGTACTTCTGGGCGCTCGGGTCAGGTTATGGCGAGCACGGGACGCGGACACTTGCGTTTGTCACGATAGTGACTGCAAACCTGGGGCTTATCCTGGTCAACAGGTCGTGGAAAAAGACGGTTGTTGAAATGACCAGGTCTCCGAACAGGTCTCTCCGCGTGATCTTCCTGGGGGCACTATTCTTCCTCGCGCTCGTCGTCTTCTTCCCGCCGCTCCGGGACATCTTCCGGTTTGCAGCGGTATCGCTGCCTGTTATTACAGCTGCAGGGGCAGTCGGATTTATCAGTGTCCTATGGTTCGAGGCATACAAGGTCTGGAAGAGGTGAGCCCCACATCCGTGAAAGGGAATGCTTGCCAGAGTTACTGAGCATCAGACAGTAAATTCCAGAAATGGGTGAGAGGGTGTGCCCCTGCCGGTCAGGCTGTACCCTTTGTAGTTCTTCGGTTCACACCCATCTCCCCCCACCTGGTGAGCACCTTGAATACCTCCATCACCACAATAACGATACTCCCTAAGCAGACGCAGAGTAACCACTGGTCGAGTGACACGGGAACGAGACCGAGGAGATCCTGCATGAAGGGGAGGTGCAGAGACAGGATGTGCAGTCCCTGTAGGAGGATGACCCCTATGACGAGGAAACGGTTGTTCCGGATTGGCACGCTGAAGAGCGAGTGGGACTCGGACCTGCAGTTAAAGACGTGGAAGTTTTCGAAGAGGACCATGAGCAGCAGCAGGAGGTTCCTTGCAGCGGTCTCTTCGGTCCCGTTCGCGGTGAGCCACCAGAAGAAGACGAAAGCCACAACTCCGATGGTTATCCCGGACAGCAGTGTCTCCTTCGCCATAAGACTGTTGAAGATACCCTCGCTCGGTGGACGGGGCCCCCTCTTCATGACGTCCTTTTCGCCGGCCTCAAAGGCAAGGGCAACTCCCTGGATGCCATCGGTCACAAGGTTCAGCCATAAAAGCTGCACGGCAAAGAGGGGAATAGGGAGGCTGGCGAGGAAGGCCAGGATGAAAAGGAGGACCTCCGAGAGACCCGCTGAGATGAGGAGGTACGTCTCCTTCCTGATATTGTCGTAGGCAACCCTTCCCTCCTCAACTCCTGCGACGATCGAAGAAAAATTGTCATCAGTCACGATTATCGAGGCCGTTTCCTTTGCAACGTCCGTACCTGACCCCATGGCGACACCGATGTTTGCCCGTCGGAGGGCGGGGGCATCGTTGACCCCGTCGCCCGTCACGGCGACAAAGTGCCCCCTCCTGACGAGGGCATCGACGATCTCCATCTTCTGTACGGGCGTGACCCGTGCAAAGACCCGTGCCCGGTCGATCATCTTGCCATATACCGGGAGCGTGGTGTCTCCTATCCCGGCAAGTTCCTTTCCGGTCATTACCTGCTCTGGATCATGCGTGATATCCAGGTCGCGGGCTATGGCAAAGGCAGTGCGGGGATGGTCCCCGGTGATCATCACGACGTCGATCCCTGCCTCGTGGGCGACCCGGACCGATTCCTTGACGCCGGGACGGAGGGGGTCGATGAAGCCCACGAGTCCATACAGCATGAGGTCAGGTCGGGTGTTGTCTAGTGTGGGAGCTGGGCCCGGGGGACCGTTCAGCATGCCACCGGCAATCGCGAGAATACGGTAACCCCTCTCCATCATGCTCTCCAGGTGGGACTCAACGACCGCCTGGTCTAGGGGGACAGTTCCTGCAGGAGTGACCATTGTCCTGCAATAGGGGAGAATGACCTCGACGGCTCCCTTTACAGCGAGTTTAACGGGAGATTCAGGGTCCGCATCCTCTGTGTAGTAGACCACTGCATACATCCTCTCCGACTCGTAGGGTACCTGGGCAACGACCCGGATTCCGTTCCTGACATCGTCGGGAGAGGTGCCGGCCTTGTATGCCAGCGCAAGGAGGGCGACGTCCATTGCATCGCCGGAATGAACCCATTTCCCGTCCTCGTTATAAAGGGTACCCTCGTTGCAGATGGCAGATGATCCAACAAGCTCGCGGATGGCGAAAAAGACCGGTGCTGCGGGGGGTCTCCCGTCAACCAGGAGTGTTCCACCTCCCGGCTCATACCCGGCCCCGGTGACCTCGACAGTTATATCCGGTGGAATGAAGATGGCCTGCACTGTCTGCTGGTTCATGGTCAGTGTCCCCGTCTTGTCGGTTGCAATCGTGGTGCAGCTGCCGAGGCTCTCGACTGCGGCCAGTT
>JAPXNX010000077.1:0-6138 GCA_033811795.1 Methanolinea sp.
GAGCATCATTGCCAATGGAAAAGAGATCTGGGCGGTGTACATCCTGCTCACCGTGATATCTGTAGGCATCATCATGATTGCCAGGGTCCCTCTTTGGGATTCACTCAACCTCGCACTCTCCGGCGTATCCACCGGCGGTTTCATCCCCGTTGAGGGCGGTATTTCCGCGTACCATAACAGGGCACTCGAGTACCTCCTCCTCCCTGTCATGGTGATGGGATCGGTCCCGTTCTCCCTTTTCTACATGACGTACCGCAACCGGAAGGTATCTTTTTTCTCTGACGACCAGGTCCGGCTCCTCATCTATTTCCTTTGTTTCGGGTTTCTCATCGTTATCGGCGACCTTGTGTTCATCGCCAATCATACCATGGCAGAAGCCGTCAGACAGGGCCTCTTCATAACGACTGCCGTCATAAGCTCGACAGGTTTCCAGAACATCGACCCGTACCTTTACCCCAGTGTGACCCTGGTTTTCCTGACGATGTTCATGTTCATAGGAGGGTCAAGCGGCAGTACCTCTGGGGGGGTGCACCTCTCTCGGATCGCCCTTGGGTACAGGGGTATTATCTGGTGGTTTCGGCGGGCCTTTGTCAGGGGTACTGTCCTCGTGCCGTTCCGTTACCAGGGGAAGAATATACCCATCGACGTTGCCGATGCCGAGCTCTCAAAGAGCATGCTGGTCATCATCCTCTCGGTTATCTCTGTTTTCATCGCGACAATGGTCATCCTGCAGGTGGATATCATCTCTTGTGATGTCACGGTCCTCGTCTTTGATATCGTTTCCGCGCTAAGTTCGTGCGGCGTCAGTGCTGGGTACGTAAGCCCGGCCATGCCTCTCGTCTCGAAATGGGTCTTCATCTTCGTGATGTGGCTGGGGCGCCTCGATGTCATTCCTGTTATTGCCCTCTTTATCGGCATCCTGAAGGGGAGCGACTGAGGGACCGGACACTAATTCAATTTTTGTTTTGTTAATTACAAAATATCTAATTACAAATTCTGACAAACAGGTATACAATGAAACAGATAGCCCTCTATGGGAAGGGTGGCATCGGAAAATCGACAACTGCAGCAAACCTTTCGGCCGCCCTTGCCAGCCAGGGACTCAACGTCATGCAGATCGGGTGCGACCCAAAAAGGGACAGTACAAGGATGCTGATGCATGGCAGGTTGATACCGACGGTGATGGATCTCGTCCGCGAAAGGGGAGACACAGAAATCTCCCGGGAAGATATCGTCTACAATGGGTTCATGGGAGTCCGGTGCGTCGAAGCCGGGGGGCCCGAGCCGGGAGTCGGTTGCGCCGGCCGCGGCATCATCGCGACGTTCCAGATCCTTGAACGCCTGGGGGCCCTCCATGCAGACGTTGTCGTTTACGATGTCCTGGGCGACGTGGTCTGTGGCGGGTTCGCGATGCCGATGCGGGAAGGGTATGCCGAAGAGGTGTACCTCGTCACGTCCGGAGAACTGATGTCCCTGTATGCTGCGAACAACATCTGCAAGGCAATATCGCGTCTCTCTTCGCGCTCGAGGAGCACGTGCCGGCTGGCTGGCGTCATCTGCAACGCAAAGAACAATCCCCATGAAGAGGAACTTGTTGCGGAGTTTGCTGAGCGGATAGGGAGTTTCCTCATCCAGTACATCCCGAGGGACCAGGTCGTCCAGCAGGCCGAGCTGAACAAGAAGACCGTCGTCGAATTCGTACCTTCGAGCGGGCAAGCCTCTATCTACCGGGAACTTGCGTCCAGAGTCCTGGAAAACAGGAGGATGGACATCCCTGCCCCGCTCGACATCGAAGATCTGGAAAGACTTGCATATGAATACTCCCCGTGACAGCGGGTGCACCCTGACCGGCGCCCTCTCTGTGACCACCGAGATCGATGGGTCCGTAACAATCGTTCATGGGCCAGGCGGGTGTGCACACCATAACTTCTCTCTCTTCCACACCCTCTGCATCGGCAGGGACGACCCGCGGTTACCGCGCCTCCTCTCGACAGACCTTGCCGAAAAGGACATCATCTTCGGTGGGGAAGACGCCCTCGATGCAGCCATACGAAAAGCGATCGAAAAAAACCCGTCAATCGTCTGCGTCCTTTCGACATGCGTTACGGGAGCCATCGGGGACGATGTCGACGCGATCTGCAGGGGGTACCATGGTATTCCGGTCATTCCAATCCCGACAGCCGGGTTCCTGGGCGGCGGTTTCCGGGACGGTCATGTCCAGGCACTGATCTCCCTCTCGTCACTAGCAGAGTGCGGGGAAAAGACCCTCTCCGTGAACCTCGTCGGGGAGAAAACCCTTGAATTCGAACGTGATGAGCATTTCAATGAAGTGAGGAGGCTACTTTCGGAGATCGGAATTCCTATCTGCGCACGGTTCATCTGCAGGTCCAGCATGGGGGATATATCCAGGCTTTCCCGGGGGTCATGCAACATACTGCGGGACTCTTCGATGTGCGAAGTAGGAAATTACTTCAAGGAGAAGTTCGGCACCCCGTTCATCGGTTCATTTCCCATAGGCCCGGGCGGGACCATCCGTTTCCTGGAGGAGTTGGGTGCAGTCCTCTCTCTCGATGTTTCCGGTGCAGTCGCTGCAGAGGAGGCGCGACAGGAGAGGGTGTTTGGCGAATTCCATGGCTTCAAGGGAAAGAAGGTTCAATTTCGGGATTCTTTGGGAAACATGACCGATTCGGAGGTCTGCAACGAGATTGCCGAGTCCGTGGGCATGGATGTGCACCCTGCAGGCCAGCCACTCACTGTACCTGATCCATTTCCGGTCGGGACCGAGGGGGTACGGAGGCTCCTCCGCCAGTGGAGGCGGGCCTGTCGTGCCTGAATGTTCCGGACCCCTGTGGCCCTGCGCCCTGACCGGCGCAGCAGCTGCCCTTGCCGGCATAGAGGGAATAGGAGTCGTCATCCATGGTTCCCTCGGCTGCTATTATTACCCGTCCTCGGTCCTCCACCTCCCCCTGTACTGTTCTTCGGTCACGGACAGGGATATCATTCTCGGGACAGAAGAAGCGCTCGTCCGCACTATCGATGCAATCCAGGATAAATACAGGATGATCGCCGTGCTCTGCACGTGCATCCCCGCCATCACGGGTGAGGACATAAGGGAAATGCTCGAAGAGAAGTTTTCCAAAAGTACCCGGGTGTGTGTCATCGATGCTCCTGGTTTCTCAGGTGAATACGAGGAAGGATACAGGTCAGCCATCGGAGCGCTCGATCTCCAGGTATCCCGTGCGGGTAACTGTGTGAACATCGACGGGCTTTCGCCCTTTGACCCATTCCAGCAGGGAAACTTCCAGGAAACCATGAGGCTGCTCGCATCGGCGGGAACAGCGGCGGGTGCGGCTCTCTCCACCGGCATGTACAGGTACGGACAATCCATTTCGCAGTACACTCTCCATGCCAATCCGGACCTCGGGCTCGACCTCGGGGAGTCGCTCGGGACCCTCGTCGGGCTTTCAAATATAAGGGATGCCTTCGAAAGGCTCGAAGAGTTCTCCGAAGGGGCGAAGGACGTGCTGGAACGCGATATACCGATTGCTGAAGAGAAAATTGCGGCAGCATGCGACCGGTACCTGAAACGGTTCGATCCGCCAGGAGTCGCCCTCTTCGGCCAGTGCAGGACGATGCAGGAGGTCGCCCTGATGATCGGGGAATACCTCGATGCCGACATTCTTGCCATCGGTTCGCGGAACACCCCAGAGGCTGGCAGGTTCCGTGCCGAGAGGGCAAGAGATTACGACGCGGTCACGGCGATCCTCTCGCGTGAGAAGCCGGACCTCGTACTGGGATCATCGTTCGAGAAGTATGCATGCCCCGGTGCAGCATTCGTGGGAGTGACACCCCCCCTCCGGGGAGTGTTCAGGCTTCACTCGCGGCCGCTCTCCGGGATCGAGGGAGCGTTCGCACTCTTCGAATCTGTCCTGAACGCGTGCATGGACAATGCAAAGAAAGCGGGAGGCTCACCTGCAGGGTAGGGGATAAAGGCAGTCACTTTCACCCCGCGCCCGTCGTGGATTTATATACTGGCTTTATCAGAAGAGAGGTACAGGTGAACCAGAGACCATGAAAAAGGCAGGATACCTCTGCAGGGATGGGCACGAAGTATTGGACGGGGAAGGCGTTCCCCGGGAGGTTGTTTTCCTCTTCATACACGGGGCACGGCTCTGCATTCCTGTCGACGAACTCCTCGGTGTTATCGAGAATGGAACAATTTGCCCTGTCAGGAGCGTCAAGCAGAACTGGATGGAATACCTTGGCAGGGAAGCGGGGACGGCGACCCTCTCCCGGTCGGGAAGAGCCCTCAACATCTCGCTCGTGAACGGGGACCGGTTCACGCTGCCTCTCGAATCCGTTCGGGACGTCCTCTCATTCAGGGAGAGAATAGCCCCCATCATGGAGGTCTTTGCCAGGAGCGAGAAGAAGTATACACGCAACCATCTCCTGACGGACTTCGCAGGGCCTCTCTCCCCCTGCCCTGCGTGAGTCCCTGCAACCCCTTTCAAATCTTTTTCACCAGGGCGGCAACGTAATCCCCTATGTCTGAAGTCCGGGATACCCCTCCCATGTCCTTCGTCATGACGCCGTCCCTGATGGACTGGCCGAGGGCGGCGAGCACCATCTTTGCTGCTTCCCTCTCCCCGAGGTGATCGAGAAGCATCGATCCAGCCCATATCGTTGCCATGGGGTTAGCCTGGTTCAGCCCCTTGTATTTCGGTGCAGACCCATGGATGGGTTCGAACATCGACGTGCCTTCCGGGTTGATGTTTCCTCCTGCCGCGAGGCCAAGACCGCCCTGTATCATGGCCCCAAGGTCGGTGATGATGTCCCCGAACATGTTGGGTGTCACCACGACATCGAAGGACTCGGGGTTCTTCACGAACCACATGGTCACAGCGTCGACAAAGGCAAAGTCCGTCACGAGATCCCCGTGACCTGCAGTGACCTCGGAGAAGACCTCCCTCCAGAGGCCATACACTTCGGTAAGCACGTTTGCCTTGTCGACCGAGGTTAGCCTCTTCTTCCTCCTCTCCGCGAGATCGCAGGCGTAAGATATCACACGCTTTGCCCCCTCGCGGGTGATGATACCAATCTGATATGCCACCTCGTCTGCATCGCTCTCGCAGTCAATCCCGAACTTGATATTATAGAGATTACGTTCGATCTCATGCGTTGCCTTGTCCCGGCCATGGAACCTGCCTCCCACGCCGACATAGAAGTCCTCCGTGTTCTCCCTGACGACAACGAAGTCGATATCCCCTGGCGACTTCCCTGCAAGCGGTGTCTGGACGCCGTCGAGGAGCCGGACCGGCCGGAGGTTGACGTATTGGTCAAAGAAGAAGCGCAAAGAGAGGAGAATGCCCTTTTCCAGTATGCCAGGGGTGACCCGTTCGTCGCCAACCGCCCCGAAATAAATCGCCCTGAACCGGGAGAGCTCGGCCAGGTCGTCCTCGGTGAGAAGCTCCCCCGTTTTGAGATAGCGCTCTGCCCCGACATCGAACTCTTCCCACTGGATATCGAAAGAGAAACGGTCTGCTGCCGCCTCGAGAACCTTTTTGCCCTCGGCAACGACCTCGGGGCCAATGCCATCCCCTCCAATCACTGCGACCCTATACATGTATCCACCTTTTCGAGGTCCCTTGCGTATGCGACAAGTCCCCCAGCATCGATTATCTCTTTCATGAATGGGGGGACAGGCTCTATCGGCAATTTTCTCCCATTCGATTCGATATAGCCTTCTTCCAGATGGATCGTCACTGTCGACCCGTCCTCGATTGTCGTGGCCTCGGGACACACGAGGGGGAGGATCCCGACGTTGATGGCGTTCCTGTAGAAGATGCGTGCGAAGGATCGGGCGATGATCACTTTCACTCCTGCGCCAAGGAGCGCGAGGGGTGCGTGTTCACGCGAGGAACCGCACCCGAAGTTCTTTCCTGCGACGATTACGTCCCCTTCCCGTGCATTCTGGGCGAACTCGTCCCTCGTCCCCTCGAATGCATGTGTTGCAAGGGCCCACGGGTCGTAGATGACGAGGTATCGTCCCGGTATGATGGCGTCTGTATCGATATTGTCCCCAAATTTCCACACTCTCATTTTTCAAACCTCCCTTGGGTCAGTGATCTCCCCCTTGAT
>JAPXNX010000078.1:0-6133 GCA_033811795.1 Methanolinea sp.
TTGCGCAGGTAACCGGTGTCCCAGACCAGCATCGCGTGGTCGGGTGTGACGGCGATCGAGGCGCCGCCCTTCGTCTCGAACCGGATGAGCGCCTGCGGGGCCCGGTGTATCGAGACCGAGGTCACGCGCCGGAGGTGGAGCTGTCCCCCCGTGTCCACCGTCCTGACGAGGAGAGCCGACTGGGGGTCCGAGTAGTACGTCCCGAGCCGGTCTATGCCGGGCCGCGAGAGGTCGAAGTTCTCCGAGACGATCTGCCGGATCGGCTTCGTGCTCCACTCCCGGCCGTCGAAGGCCTCGACCAGGGTGTCGCCGTGGAAACAGTTCCGCCTCTTGGCCGCGTGGAAGAACGGGTGGGCGTACCCCACGTTCGCCCGGGAGAACCCCACGATGCGGGCGAGGACTCCGGCGCTCGTGTGGGGGGCAAGGCCGATGACCAGGTGGCCGAGGAGGTCATCCCGCGAGCCGACGCGGTAAAACGGGGGAAGACCGTAGCACTTCTCGAGGAGCTCGTCGATGAACTGGGCGACGCGGACCAGGTACTCGGCACAGGAATCGGAGACGAGGATGTCCTGGGGGCGCAGTTCGACAACCTGGTGGGGTGAGGCGAGGGGTTTTCCCTCGGTGTCGGCAGTGTAGCCCAGTTCCCTCAGTCTCCCTGGTGACACCCCCACCTCGACCGGGCGGATGTGGGTGAGGGGCAGGTCGATCATGTCGAAGCGGACCGTCCCGTCCTTGAAGACGTAGATGTCCCGGGCTGCCCGCAGGAGGCCCTTCTCGATCGGCTCGACCGTCTTCTCCCGCGATATCAGTCCCCGGACTCCCTTCACGAGGGCGAGGGTGTTCTCGCGGAGCCCGAGCCTCTCCACCGCCTGCATGTACTCCTGCCTGACGTTGAGCGTCGTGGTCGCCGAGCAGGCGGCAGGGACGTGGCACGCGGGGCAGTCGCCGCCGCCGGGCACCTCCCTCCTGCACCTGGGGCATGCATATACCGGTTCGGTGTGGCTGCCGCAGGTGCACCGGTTCCGGAACGTCTCGGCCCCGCAGGAGGGGCACCGGCGCCTGCCTGCCTCGATGGTGATCACGCCGCCGTCCATGTTCGGCTGGGGTGCATGGTTCTGTGCCTCCTGGAACGAGCGCCTGGCTCCCCCGGCCTCGCCGAGGGGAAAGAGCCCGTGGGGCGGGGGGTTCATCTTCCGGGGCCGGGACTTTCCCGGGCGCCCCATGCGGCCTCCGATCCGTGTCCCGGCACGGGACCTCATGGGGAGGCCCGATAGGTGGCTGACCAGCGCGAGGGTGTCGGTGCCGGCGGGCGCACTCTCCCAGGCCCCACGCTTCTTCAGCTTCAGGTCGAGGCCGAGGCAGGCGAGGAAGACGAGGTACTCGCTGATGCAGACCTGGCCTTCGCGCACCCTGTGGGGGAGGAGGATCTCCTCGAGGAGGTGCTTCACCCGCGGGTCAGGCGGGAGGACGAGGACACCATGGCAGATCTCCCCCTTCTCCGAGACGTAATCGGCGAGCTCTCGCAACTCGGACGGGGATATGTCGTCCCAGAGGCAGGTGAAATCCGGGTGGAGGAACGCCCCTTCGAAACACTGGGCGATAGCCTCTTCCTCCGTCCCCGGCCTCTCCTTCCCACCCTCCTGGCACCACCACTCGTGGCAGTACGCAGGCGGGACGAGGGGGTGGTTGTTCTCCAGGAATTCCCCGTACCCTATGAGGATCTCCCCGACGTCGAGGATGCAGTCTACCTCGTCTTTTAGCCTGACCGCGAGTTCGGGGTCGTCGACGCGGAGCACGTCACCGTTTCCCAACCGGACAGTCGGTCCCTGGATCGTGTCCACGGGGACTATCCCCGCGGCCTTTCCCGGGCGCTCGACCTTCATCTGGGTCCCGACCGCAAGGTAGTCGCCGAGGATGTGCATGGTCGCCGGCGAGAGACCGGCCGCTGCCAGCCCCGTGTTCCGGGAACGGCCGTAGCGAAGCCGGAACCCCCCCTTCCTAGTGGGGTACGCAAAGACCGGGCGTCCACCGATCAGGTCGCGGAGGTACTTGTCCCGCGGGGCGATGCCGCCCCCGTTCTCCCCATCTCCCGGGTTCGTCACGCCCTTTATCAGATCCCCGAGCCAGTCCCAGCCGTCCATCGAGAGGGCACGCACGTGCTTCTGGACTTTCGGGGCCTTCAGGGCGAGCCCCTCGGCGAGTACGAGCGCCATCCCGCCCCGGACCGCGTTCGTCTCGACCCGCTCGAGGTTCCTGTACCCGCCCACCTCTTCCTCTTCCGTCCCCTCCCCATCGATGCAGACCGGGCAGTTCTGGACGATGAGACGGATCTCGTGGTCGGAGGGGAGGTACTGGAGGTTCATGATGGAGTTGTACTGGCGGATCTCCTCGATGTAGCGTTCGACCTCCTCCGGGCGGGGGATGTACCTGTTCATTCCGAGTTCCCGCCGGACGAAGTCCCCGACGAGGACTGACAAGGCCTGGGCCGTGCCGCCGGCACTCCGGATCGGCCCGGCGTAGTAGATCCTCAGGTACTCCGTGCCGTCGTCGTTCCTTCCAGTCCCCACCTTCGCGATCCCCTCTGTCGGGGCGGCGACGACACCCTCGGTGAGGATGGCCATTGCCGTCCGGATGGCATGGTCGAGCACCTCCTCGCGGCTCTGCTCGCCAAAGCGCCTCTGGACGAAGTCTACCCCGATGCGGAGGGCCGCTTCCTCGCGGGACATCTGGTCCTCGAGTTCCCTTATCCGGGGAGCGAGCCCCGCGATGCCGAGCAGGGCCTCGACCCTGTCTGCGAGGTCACTCGCGACAGGGATCTCGACTCCCGTCCGCGGGTCCATACCGAGTGCCCGGGCCTTTTCCGCGACCTCCATCGCGCGGGAGAGCCCTTCCTCAAGCGCTGCGAAGTACTCCTCCATGGCTGGGGAGCAGTGGATCATCACCATCTCTCTTGCCATGGGGAGACTTATCACTTCGGGTTTTCCCTGTCGGCCGCGTAGACGCCCCTCCCGGTTCGCACTTGTGAAAAAAGGGACTGATCTTTTTCGGGGTCCTTGCGCCGCTCTTTAGTCCTCAGGACCAGAGAGGAGGGGCCCGATCCCCTCTTCGCCCATCTGCCAGAGTATGAGCGCTGCATACTGGCGCATCTCCGGGTCTGCGGACCCGAGCTCCGCCTGGAGAAGCGGGACCGCGTCCTTGCCGACCCGGCACAGGGCCTGCGCAAAAAAACCGCGTGCCACCGGGTCTTCTGTCTTGAGAGCTGCAAGGAGCGGACGCACTGCAGGCTCCCCAATATGGCCGAGGGCGGCCGCGGCGTATCTCCGGAACTGCACGTCGGTGTTCTTTTCGATCGCTGCAACGAGAGGACCTATGCTCGGCGGACCGATCATGGCAAGGGCGGACGCTGCGTACCACCGTGCATCGCTGCCGGTATCCCCAGCCAGGAACCGGACCAGGGCCGGGACGGCAGGCTCGCCGCACGCCGCAAGACGTACCACGGCGTTTCTCCTCGAAGCGAGGTCCCCTTCGGCAAGGTCAAGGAGCAGTTCCGCGACTTCCTCCCCGGTCAACGGTCGCCCTCCTCTACAGGAACATGCGCCACTTCCACCCTCGCTCCTTCCGCGATCGTCACGACCCTTTGGGGGAAGGGGATCTCAATTCCAGCCTCATCCAGCGCTTTCTTTATCTCCCAGAGCATCTCTGTCCTCACCGACCACCAGACACGGGAAGGCGCCCAGATGAACACCCTGATCTTCACGCTCGAATCGGCGAGCTCTTCCACGAAGACGCTTGGGGCCGGGTGGGCGAGCACGAAGGGGTGGGCTTTTAGCAGGGACTCGATGATCCGGATGGCATCATCGGCATCGGACCCGTAACTGATGCCGATCGTGTATTCGAACCTCCTCGCGACATTGGCAACGTAATTGATTATTTCCGAGTTGAACACCTTCTCGTTCGGGACCCGGACATAGACCCCCTCGTGCGTCTTGATGATGGTGGAGAGGACCCGGATCTGCTCCACTGTCCCGCTAATGGACCCTATGGCGACGTTGTCCCCCGGTTTCATCGGGCGCTCGGCAATGACGAAGAGGCCGGACCCGAGGTTCGAGACTATTCTCTGGCTGGCGAATGCGGCGACGAGGCCGAGCGTCCCCCCGACAACCAGCATGTCTGCAAGCCTTATGTCGAAACTCGGGAGCGCGGCGTATACCCCGATGATGATGATGACCGCCTGGACGACCTTGACCAGCTTGTCGAGTTCCGTGGGGTCGACCCGGTCACCCAACGCCTTTTTCAGGTAGATCGCGACAACCCTGGCGATGACGACTGTGACGAGGACGGCGATGCCAAAGACGAGGATATCAAGGGGTGATACCGTGCCGATGATTGGAGCGGAGAGCGAGTCAAAGACCATGGCCCATTCAGTCCCCCACGCCGTATTCCATCAGGTAGCTGGCCTTTTCGGGAATTAAGCTCTTCCTGGTCGGGTACACCCGCAGTGCCTCCCGCATGCCCTTCTCCAGGGGCGCCTTGTTCACCCACGTCTCGCCGAGGAGGCGGGAGTAGACGACCATCTCTGCGGACATGGCCGCGTGAGGGCCATAGAAGATCCGGAGGGTGGAACTCTCGAAGACTGCCCGGGACACCCATACCCAGTCTCTTCCCGTGTTCCTGATCTTGAGCGAGAGGACCCCCTCTTCGAGGGGGTTTACGCTGGGAAGGTCGTCGTAGACACCGGTCTCAACGTGCCGCGTGATAACTCCACGCTCCGGGGTGCCGTACAGGGAGTACTTGGGCCGTGCAAGTGAGAATACATCTATCAAGGCGAAACTATCTCCCGTTCCAGAAAAAACCCCTGCCTCGACCGGGAACGTGAGAAAGACCCCGATCTCAGAGAGGGGCATGACTGCGATCGGAGTGAAATGGAACTCGACCGCACCTGTGATTTCCTGGGGGAGATTGACAGGTTCCACTGGGTTGATCGTGAGAAACCCCTCGGTGAACCCGAGCCTCTTCTCCACCCTCTCGGACAGCGACACCCTCTCGTAAAGGGTAAAGTGCCCGTCTCTTCTCGTTTCTATCGATATGCCGCTGTCTTCGAGCCGGAACGGTATAGTGTGTCTCCCGAACACAGGAAAAGATCGTGCTCTGGGAACATATACTTGACCGGGACCTGCAGCTCATCACGCTCCGGGAGAACTTTCTTCCGACAACTCGTGCTGTTCCCCCGCGCCGATGACCGACTGGATGAACTCGCGTGATTCCCCGTCGGCCTCGTGGAGGACGGGCACGAACCCCAGGATGAGCCTCTGGTTCGATACCTCCCTGATTGCATGGAACACTTTCGCCCTCTCTGTCGCCGTGGCGGTGGAGAGGTAGAGGAGGATGCGCCGGTAACCCTCATCGCCGTGGTGCATCAAGGCTTCGAGGGCAGCCGATCGGACGGACCCGTCCGGGTCAACGGCAGCCCGGAGGAGGTCGTCGAGGGCAGCGGGGTCCCGGATCTTCTGGAGCGCGAGCGCTGCACCCCTCCGGACGGAAGGGGGGCCGGTCGCAAGGGCCCTGCAGAGAAGCGGCGTCACTCTCGTCCCAAACTCCCCCAGCGCATACGCGGCCCTGCTCTGGACGAACCGGTCCGGGTCCCCGAGGAGCTCGATGAGAGGTTGGATCGCGCGGTCGTCGCCGATCTCGCCGAGCGCGATCGCCGCTTTCCACCGCACGTCCTCGTCGGGGTGGTGGAGTGCCCCAATAAGGGGAACAACGGCCGGCTCACCGATCCGGGCGAGCGCTTCTGCGGCCTTCCAGCGAACACCCGAATACCGGTCCGCGGTGAGGAGTTCCATGAGCGGGGGGACGGCTGACGGTTCCCGGAGTTCTCCCAGTGCCTCGGCCGCTGCATACTGGACCCCCGGGTCCTTGTGGCCAAGGGCCCTGACAAGGCCGGGAACATCCCTCTCCCCGCGCATCTTCTTCGCATTCGGCGGCGCGAAGTGCCGGAGCAGCGCCTCCCCAATACGGGCATGCCATGCCCCCCCAGTCACCTGCGGACCGCGCACGCCTGCCGTGTCTCCAATTGCCTCATCGTGCTTCCTCCGCGTAGAATTCGAAATGAGCACGATGGGGAGATAAAAGA
>JAPXNX010000079.1:0-6127 GCA_033811795.1 Methanolinea sp.
GGGGGATAACCATGAAGAGTTGGACGATGCCCGTGATCATTACCAGGATCGCGAGCCCGATCGTGTACTGGTTCGTGAAGGGCAGGAGGTCGCCGTAGCCAACCGTTGTCACCGTCTCAAGGACGAAGAGGAGCGAGGCCGGCCAGGTCACGGTCTTTCCCTCGAGGATGGGATAGAAATGGTGGAAGACAACGGTGTAGAAGGCTATCTGGACTGCGAAGAGGACGAAATACGCCGTGGTCTTCATCCACCTGAAGCCGAAGAAGGCCCTCCTCGCCCTCACCCTCCTGTCACCGGCCATCGTGCACCTCAGAGAGTATCTCGCAGCTCCTGCACGTTGCCCCGCAGGGCTCGCCGCAACGGGGGCATGCCTGCAGGACGCCGCAAGCGCCCGCACCGAGCGTTCCAAGCTCCCTGCCGAGGTTCACGAGGGCGAACCGGGCTGAGGGGTGGTTCCACGCGTAGGTATTGAGCATCTGCCGCACCTCAGCACGCATCGCGTTGTGCGAATAGGGGCAGCGCCCCGTCTCCACGGTCCCCATGTATAAGTAGGAGTAGAGAGCAACCTCGCGTTCGGGGATGGTGGAAAACGGCTTGATCCGGGGGACCATCCCGGGTACCGGGTGGGCGCCCCGGAGGAGCCGCGCAGTGTCCCCTCGGAGCACGTTCATGAGGACAGTCTGGGCCTCGTCGTCGAGGTTGAAGCCAAGGGCGAGTTTCGTTGCCCCTTCGTTCCTGGCGACAGCATTGAGGAGGTGCCGCCGGAGCACACCGCAGTAGGAGCAGGAGAGTTTACCACCCTTCCTCTCCACGATCCCGTCGACCGTTGTCCCGTATGCCTCGCGGAACGAGGCTGCCACGTGCGGGATATCCAGTTCGGCTGCCCTGGCCCGGGCGACAGCGGTATCACGGTACCCAAAGATACCCTCGTCCACGGTGATGGCGAGGAGGGAGACGTCTCTCCGGAGGGAGAGGAGCGAGTGCAGGAAGAGGAGGAGCGCCCCCGAATCCTTCCCGCCCGAGAACGCAACGGCGATCGTGTCACCGGGAGAGATCCACCTGTTCTCCCGGATCGCCCTCTTGGCCTTCGCCTCGAAGTCAGCGAGAAAGTGTTCCCGGCAGAGGTGAAGACCTGAATAACGCTGGAATAGAACAGCAGGACGCCTGCACTTGCTGCAGCGCATAGAGGGTACCAGATCAACATTTATCATCAGCATAGATAAATTGTGTAGCAGACATGGCCATTTCTGCCGAGACGATACGGCAGCTCCATCCTTACGAGACCCGGATTCTGCATACCCTGGAGCGCCTGATGGGTTCCCATTCGTGGGCCCCGCTCGACCTCATCAGGAAAAGGGCTGGTTTTTCCGAATCAGAGGCCCGGTTCCGCCTGGGTTCCCTCATGGAGAAGGGAATGGTCAAGTACGACGTGGTGCCCTACGAGGGGTACAGCCTGACATTCCTCGGCTCCGATACCCTGGCGCTTCTCTCTCTCTCCCGCCGGGGGACCCTCTCAGCTCTCGGCCCCCTGATCGGCGAGGGCAAGGAATCGGTCGTATACGAAGGGATGGGCCTCGGCCGTGTGGCAATCAAGTGCCACCACGTGGGGCAGCGGTCGTTCCAGTCCGTGCGGGTCTCGAGGGGGTACATCGCAGATAAAACACACTGCCCCTGGGTCTTTGCGTCGCGGGCTTCTGCCGAGAAAGAGTACGAGGCGCTCCGGAGGCTGCACCCCCGAGCCAGGGTCCCGCTCCCTGTCGACAGGGGACGCAACGTTATCGTGATGGAGTTCATCGACGGGACGACCCTCAACAGGACGAGGCTGCGGGACCCTGCCCGGGTCATGGAGTCCGTCCTCGAGCAGGTCGCGATCTCGTACTCGCTGGGTGTGATCCATGCAGACCTCTCCGAGTTCAACGTCATGGTCGACGGGAGAGGTGTCGTCCTGATCGACTGGCCCCAGTGGATAACTCCCGACCATCCCAACGCCGACCAGGTACTCGCCCGCGACGTGGAGAACATCCTCCGCTACTTCAGCCGCAAGTACGGTATCGACGCCGACAGCACCGGGTGGATTGCGCAGGTGAAGGGATGAAGGTCTTTGGGATCGATGTGATCACAGGGTCGGTCAGGTCGCGCTCGCGGCGCCCGAGGTATGCCCTCGTCGTCCTCTCCGGGAACGAGATAACGGAGGAGACGGAGGTGACGGGCTTCCGGCTCTTCCGGAGGCTCGCCCGGGAGAAGCCCGACATCCTCGCCGTCGACAGCCTGCAGGAAGTGGCGGCAGACACCCACGATATCTTCTCGTTCCTCCAGATGCTCCCCCCCTCGGTCCGCCTCGTCCAGGTGACCGGGGGCGAGAAGAAGGAGACGCTCGGGAAGGTCGCGAGCCGGTACAACATCAGCTTCGACAGGTTCGACCCTTTCGACGAGGCCCGGACGATCGCACGGGTCGCGTCACTCGGTGCCGGCTCCGAAGTCATCGCGTTCGAGAACGAGAGCGAGGTCGTGGTGAGCAGGCACCGGTCTCCAGGGAAGGGCGGGTGGAGCCAGAACCGGTACTGCAGGAAGATCCATGGGGCTGTCCTCCAGAAGGCCCGCGAGGTCGAGATGGCACTCCTCGCCGCCGGGGTGAAGTACGAGAAGAGGGAGACCCGGGCGTTCGGCGGGTGCAGCAGGGTCTCGTTCTCCGTCCAGGCGCCGAGGGACGAGGTCCCGGTCTCCACGTACCGCGGTGCAGACGTCCAGGTCAGGGTCCGCGGGAAGCGGCTCGATAGGATCCGGTTCCGCCCGCTCCTCGGAAAGCCGCGTTACCTCGTTGTCGGCATCGACCCTGGCACCACGACAGCGGCAGCTGCCCTCGACCTCGACGGAAACCTCCTGCACCTCGCAAGCTCCCGCCAGATGTCCCTGTCAGGCGTGATCGAGTCGCTCTACCAGGTCGGAAAGCCCCTCATCGTCGCCTCCGACGTCCACGAGATGCCCTTTTCGGTAGAGAAGATCCGCCGTGCCTTCAACGGTGTCGCCTACACCCCGCGGCAGGACATGAGCGTCGAAGCGAAGCAGGCGCTCACGCAGGAGTACCGGCCCCGGAACGACCACGAGCGGGACGCCCTCGCCGCCGCCCTCGATGCATACCGGGCGTACAGGAACAAGTTCCAGAACGTCGCGAAGCGGATCCCGCCGGGTTTCGACATCGACGAGGTGAGGGCCAGGATGGTCAGGGGGCAGTCCCTCGAGCAGGTCATAGGCGGCATGACGGAGAAAGCTCCTCCCGTCGAGGAAGAAGCCCCGGACGTCCGGATCGATGCCGCCCGGGACGAGCGGGTGCTCATCCTCGACGGGACGGTCAAGAGGCTCCGGGCGCTCGTGGCCGAGCTCCAGGAGGAGATACAGAAGAAGGACGCCCAGGTCGCGAGTCTCCAGGGCCGCCTGAAGAAGGTGCGGTCTCGCCAGGACCAGGTGATCCGGACGGACGCCGAGGTTACGAAGAGGGATGTCATCATCGAGAACCTCAAGAAGCGGCTCCGGAGCGAGGAGAAAACGACCAGGCGGCTCTGGAAGAGGATCCAGAAGATGAAGGAGTTCGACGAGGCACTCCTCTCGGGCGAGACTGTGCCCCTGAAGATCCTCCCCTCCCTCACCCGGGAAGGGGTCAGGGCCCTTTCCGGGGAGATAGGGATCCGGGAGGGGGACGTCCTCTACATCAACCGGATAGAAGGGTTCGGGAAGGTAGCGCTCCGCGAGCTTGCAGAAGCCCGGATCGGGGGGCTCCTGGTCGAGGAGGACCAGAATGAGCCGGCGTTCCAGGAGATCGAGGCGTACTTCCGGGAGCAGGGGATACCCGTTCTCTCGACACGCTCGGTGCAGGCTGTCGTCAAGGGGAAGAAGGGGGCTGCCGACCCGGCCCAGTTCCGGTCCGCGATGCGGGAATGGAAGGAATCCCAGGAGAGGTACGAGCGGGAGAAGAAGGGTCAGCTCGTCCAGAAGATATTCGAGGAGTACCGCACCGAGCGCGGGAGGGAGATGAAGAAAGTTGGATGAGCGCGGGTTGAAGGAGGTTGTTGCATCGGTGATCGGGAGAGACGCCACCCTCGACGACTGCGCTGTCCTTCCGATCGGGGACGAATACCTCGTGGCGACAACCGACATGCTCCACGAGAGCACGGACTTCCCGCAGGGGATGACCGAGCGGGAGATCGGGTGGATGGGTGCCGCCGTCACGCTCTCCGATATCGCCGCGATGGGTGCGCACCCGTCCCTCGTCCTCCTTGCCGTCGGCCTCGACTTTCCCTCCCGCCTCGAAGGGATCCTCGTCGGTGCACGGGACTGCTGCAGGGCATACGGCGCCACGCTCGCCGGCGGCGACCTCGACGCACACGGGGAACTGACCGTCGTCAGCTCGGGGATCGGGTTCACGGGGCGGCCTGTAAGGAGGTCCGGCGCCCAGCCCGGCGACCTGGTGGGAATCGTCGGGGTTCCCGGGAGGGCGCAGGCGGCCATGGAGGGATACAGCGCCTTTCGCGAATACCTCTATACCCCGAGGCCCCGCGTCGGGGAGGGGCTGGCCCTTGCCGCTGCCGGTGTTTCCTCCATGATGGACGTCAGCGACGGTCTGCTTATCTCACTTGACGATATGCGGTGCGCAAGCGGGCTTGGATATGCAATCGAATCGGAAAAGATACCCCTGCCACAAGGAGTCCCTCCCGAGATCTCGCTCCGGCTCGCCCTCGAAGGGGGAGGGGACTTCGGACTCCTGTTCACCGCTCCTCCCGAAACTTCTCTCCCTGGACTGCCCGAGCTGTCCGTCATCGGGCGCGTGGTCGAAGATACCCATATCCTGGTCGACGGCAGGCCGGTCGAAGTAACCGGCTACCAGCACCACTGGGACTGATCAGGCGCTGCCCGGAACGTAGGAGGGCCACATGATCCGCATGGCCTCGTATTTCCCGTATTTTGCATCGAGGTTGTTTTGGTCCAGTTCGAGGGCCCGGTCGAAGGACTTTATCGCGTCCTGGAGGCGGCCGAGTTTCACCAGTGCATACCCGCGGTTCGACCAGGTGAAGGAAGAAGCAGGGTCCTTTTCCAGCATCTCGTCGTACAGGGAAAGGGCTTTCTCGTACTGGCCGGAGCGGTAGTAAGCGACGCCTAAGTAAACTAACGATTCATACGTGCCAGGATCGGTCTTGCGAATTCCTTCGAAAGTCCTGATGGCACCCAGGTAATCCCCTGATGCAATCTGGATCTTTCCCATCTCTGTGAGTGCCCTTGTATTATGCGGGTCCCTCTCCAGGATGCGGGAAAGAGTAAGCTGGGCCTCCCCCATGCGGTTCAGCACGACGAGTGCCGTTGCTTTCCTGAGGAGGAGTGTCGTGTTCCAGGGATCGGCCTTCAGCTGGCGGTCCGTTATCCAGACTGCCTCCTCGCCCCTCCCGAGGTTCCGCAGGGCAGAGACCTTATACTGCCACGCCGCCAGGTTCTCAGGGTCAAGTTCAAGCACATGGTCGCAAGCTGCCAGTGCACCTTCATAATCCTTCGCCATATAGAGAGCAAATCCCTTGTTCAGCCAGACATCGGATGCATTGCTGTTTATCTGGAGGGCATGGTCGAAGTACGAGGATGCCTTCTGGAACTCTCCCTTCTGAATGAGTGCCATTCCAGCTGTGGACCATGCGACAGAATCCTTCGGATTCAATTCGGCTGCCTTGGTGGCATCTGCAAGGGCTTCGCTGTATTGCCCGAGGCGATAATGGGCGATGGCGCGGTATGACCAGGCGGTTGCAAGTCCCGGGTCGAGGTTTATGGCCCGGTCGAGGTCTTCGATTGCCTGATCTGCTTTCCCCTCGTTTAAAAGGGCGAATCCCCTGTTGGTAAGGGCGGCAACATTGTCGGGTTCGATTGCGATTGCCTGAGAGTATGCCGTGACAGCCTCTTCGAACATACCGAGTGAATTGTATGAAAAGCCCCTGTTATTCCATGCAACCGCGTTGGCGGGGTCAATACCGATCGCCACGCCGGATGCATTGAGCGACTCGTTGAATTGTCCCAGGTTGTTCAGGAAATAACTTTTATGGACCCAGTATGTTGCATTCTCCGGATCGATGGCAATCGCCCTGTCACAGGTGCT
>JAPXNX010000080.1:0-5929 GCA_033811795.1 Methanolinea sp.
CGAGGATCCTGGCCGGCTTCTCCTCGGCAGTGAACGGCCCTGCAGGCATATCAGAGAGGCACTGCCGTATGATCCCGCACGACTGCCCGACCTCGAGCAGCCGCACGACGATCCTGTCGTAGACATCGCCGTGCGTCTCGCCGAGGTGCTGGTCGGGCAGGACCGCCCTGACGTCGAGGTCGCCGTAGGCAGCGTACGGGTAGTCCTGCCGCAGGTCGACGTTCACCCCGGAGCCCCGGGCCGTCGGCCCGACGGTGCAGAGCTCGATGGCGTCCTTGCGGGAGAGGACACCGACATCGCGGCAGCGCATCCGGATCGTCCTGTCGTCCAGGAAGAAATCGAGGAGGGTCCCGAGCAGGCCCTCGTACCTGGCCAGGCACTTCTCGATGACCGCGTGCTGGTCCGGCACGATGTCCCTGCGCACCCCGCCGACCTGGACGATGCCGTAGTTGACGCGGTTGCCGGTCAGGTTCTCGATGACGTCCATCGCCTCCTCCCTGACCCTCCACGTCAGGTGGAGCAGCGAGTCGAACCCGAGCTCGTGTGCTGCGACGCCCGCCCAGAGGAGGTGGGACTGGATGCGCTCGAACTCATGCAGGATCGCCCGGATGTAGTCCGCCCGCTCGGGGACCTCGATCCCCGCGATGTCCTCGACCGCAAGGGAGAACGCGAGGGAGTGGACGATACCGCATATCCCGCAGATCCTGTCGGTGAGATGCACGATCTGGACCGGGTTCCGGCGCATCCCCATCCACTCGATACCCCGGTGCGCCTGCCCTGGAGCGAAGTCCACGTCCCTGACGGTCTCCCCCTCCATCTCGAGCGAAAACATCACGGGCTCCTTCAGGGCAGGGTGGATCGGCCCGATGGGGATCCGGTACGGCGCTTTCTTCGTCTCGCCGCTCATTTCCCACCCTCCTTTGGCGCTCCATTCCCGGGTGCAGCCATGCCGCCCTCTCCCCCGCCGGCCAGGCCAGGCGACTTCTCCTCCACAGGCGGGGAAGGCCGGTCGGTCGGCCTGCCCGACTTCCAGAGCTCCTTGACCATCCCATCCGGGACACCGGTCTCGTCCTTCCGCCAGGGATAGACCCCCCCAGGGAAGTCCTCGGGGAGGAAGAGGCGCCTGCCGTCGGGGATGCCGGTCACCCGAATGCCGAAGAACTCCTGCTTCTCCCTCTCGGAGAAGACTGCGCCCGGCACGAGGTCCGAGATGGTTGGGACTGCCAGGTCGGACTTTGGGAGCGTGACGGCGAACGTGACCATGTACTCGCTCTTCTCGTGCCCGAACTGGGTGGAGAAGATGTAGAGGAGGCGGATCGCGTCACCGAGGTCGGCCCCGGCGATCACGGAGAGGTGGGGGAACTGGATCTCCATGAGCGCTCCGATGGCAGGCTTGAGGAGCTCGCGGTCGAGGTCTATCCAGATGGTGTAGTGGGGGACCTTCTTCTTCCCCTGCTCTCTCTTCCTGATGGAGGCACTCGAAACACCCTTCGGAAAGCGCGAGGTGATGTGCTCCAGCACCTCTTCGGGGGAGAGGACGCCTTCTTTCATGCTTTCACCCCCTCGAGCCGCTCCAGTTTCTCCAGGGCTTTCACGACGCCGTGGATGATGGCCTCGGGCCGTGGAGGGCATCCCGGGACGTAGACATCGACAGGGATGACCTCGTCCACGGGGCCGTCGAGGTTGTACGACTCGTAAAAGACCCCTCCTGATATGCCGCACGCGCCGATGCACATCACGACTTTCGGGTCCGGGATCTGCTGGTAGACACGGAGCAGCCTGTCCTTCATCTTGTGCACTACGGGTCCGGTGACGAGCATCACGTCTGCGTGACGCGGGCTTCCAACGAGCTTGATCCCGAACCTCTCGGGGTCGTACCGCGGCGTGAGCGTGGCCACGATCTCGATCTCGCACCCGTTGCACGAACCCGAGTTGAATTGGTAGACCCAGAGGGACCGGTTGAACAGGGTATTCAGCTTCATCCGATGATCACCACCACGATGAGGAACAGGGAAGACACTCCCAGGTACCAGAGGACGTAGTCATGGAGGTCCCCTGTGTGCAGGGAGACGATACTGCTGTAATAACCCTCCATCGCATCCAGGAAACCCCAGTAGAGGTTCCCGGCCCGCACGTGCACGAGGCCCTTTTCAGGCTCGGGGTTCCCCGAGAGGAACGGCTCCGCCTGGGCCGTGCCCGGCTTGTAGTCCCTCCTGCCGAGGGAGTAGAGGACGAGCGCGATGACCCCGGCGACCGCGGCCCCGAGGACCCACAGGAGGGGGTTCCAGAAACCGGCACCGGTATCGAGGGTGAAGAGTGCATCCATGGCCTCATGCACCTCCGCCGATGACCGTCGCGATGTACATCCCCTGGTCCGCGAGCGCATGCGCTGCAGGAGCGACGAGGGTGTCCACGACGATGGAGGGGAAGAGGCCGAACGCGATGACCACGAGGGCGAGGATCCCCATCCCGATGAGCATCGGGCGGGGGACCTCTTTGACGTCCTTGTACTCGGGCAGGACAGGGCCCATGAATATCGAGTGGAACACTTTCACGAAGGAGGCGAGGGTCAGGATACTCACCACCATGGCTATCACGGAGAGGATCGGGTTGAAGGCGAACACGGACTCGTATATCATCAGCTTCGAGGCATAGCCGTTGAACGGCGGGATCCCGGCGATCGCGAGCGCCCCGATGATGAAGAAGACCATCGTCCACTTCATGGAGTGCCCGAGTCCCCCCATCCTGTTCAGGTCGTAGGTCCCGATCCGGAAGAATATGGCGCCTGCCGTCAGGAAGAGAAGCCCCTTGTACATGGCGTGGTTGATGATGTGGAAGATCCCCCCCTCCATGGCCACGTACCCGAATGCACTGAGGAACGACTGGTTGCCGAGCACTGCAAGCCCGACTCCTACGCCGAGGAGCATGTACCCTGTCTGTGAAATGGCGTGGTATGCCATCAGGCGTTTCACGTTCTTCTGCGGGATAGCCATCGTCACCCCGACGACCATCGAGAGCACGCCGAGGATGATGAGGAGCCAGCCGATGCAGGCGGCGTTCAGGGTGACGTTGTACAGGGTGAATACCGCCCGGAAGAGCCCGTAAAGGCTCGCCTGGCTTGCAACGACAAGGAGGGCGGTGATCGAGGAGGGCGCCATCGAGTACGCGTCGGGAGTCCAAAAATGCATGGGTACTGCACCGCACTTCATCGCAAGGGCGGCGACGATCAGGACGAGCGCGACCTGGTCGAGGACGGTGTACTGCATCCTCTGTGCGATGAGGGCCATGTTCAGGGCGTTATACTCGGCGTAATAGATGCCGATGGCGATGAGGACGGCGAGTGCGCCGAGCGTGCTCAGGACGAAGTACTTGATCGCGGCCTCCACGGCGACACCGCCGTCGATGCGGAACGCGATTAGGCCCGCGGAAGCGATAGAGAGGATCTCGAGGAAGACGAAGAAGTTGAAGATGTCCCCTGTCGAGACCATCCCGAGGATACCGGTCACCATCAGGAGGAAGAGCGTGTAGTAACTGCCCAGGCCCGAGTGGTCCCTCTCGCTCGTCAGCGAGTAAAGGACGACTGCGAACGCCAGGACGGCCGTGATGACGAGCATGAGGGCGCTCATCGGGTCCACGGTGAACATGATCCGCACGGGGATCCCGCCCGAGTCCGGCGCTATCGTCTGCGTCGCGGCCTGTGCTCCGAAGACGTAGAGGCGCGTGCCGTGGGCATACACGTCGGAGGCGAGGAGGAGGGTGATCGCCGACGTGATCGCCATCGCCCCACCGACGATCCATGCCCGGACGGCCGGCGCCAGCCTGCCCGTCAACGGTGCGACGAAGGCCGCGATGAAGGGGACGATGACCATCAGGGCCGGGGAGTTCTCCACGATGAACGATGTGATCATTCTTTCAGCCTCCGCAGGAACCCGATCTCGATGCTACCGTACTTCTTCCAGATGACGATCGCAAACGAGAGCAGGAGCGCCGATGTGGCGACCCCGATGACGATCGACGTGAGCGTCAGGGCCTGGGGGGTGGGGAGCACCATGAGAGTTCCAGGGGCGTTGGTGTAGATGGGTGCGATCCCCCCCTCCCTGTACCCGAGGGAGACGATGAAGAGGTTGACCGCGGATTCGAGGACCACGATACCGAGGAATATCTTGATGAGGTTCCGCTTGAGGACTATCGTCGCAAGGCCGATCAGGACGAGCGCGACGACGACGATATACGGGAGGTTCGCGAGCATGGTCACGCCCCCTCCCCCTCGACCGTGGAGAGCAGGTACATGAGGACGATGGCAAGACCGCCCCAGACCTCTATTCCGACTGCGATGTTCATGATCGGGAGGACACCCGCGGTGTTCAGCTCCCCGGGGTTCGGGCCTGGCGGGACAGCCTGCCCGAAGAGCAGGCCGCTGTTGGCAAGGACGTTTGCGAAGAACGGCGCTCCCACGACGAGCCCGAGGATCCCTGCACCGATGAACAGGAGGAGGCCGAGCGTCTCCTGCCCCATGAGGGTGGATTTCCTGACCATCCCGGCGACCTCCTCTGTCGAGAACGCGACGAGCAGGAGGGCTGCGCCCGTTGCGATCACGGCTCCGCCCTGGAAACCCCCGCCAGGCGTCAGGTGGCCGTGCATGATCACGTAGAGCCCGAAGATGACGATGAACGGGTAGAGGATACATGCGCCGGTCCGGACGATCTTACTCATCTTCATGTTCCTCACCTTTCCGCTTCTCCCGGACCATGAGCGCCACACCGGTCACTGCCGTGAAGAGCACCACGGACTCCCCGAGCGTGTCGAACCCCCTGAAGTCGAACACGACCGATGTCACGATGTTGTTTGCGGCGGCGTCCTCCTGCCCTCTCTCGATAAAGTAGGTGTCCATGTCGGTTGTTGCCGGGTGCCCGAACGAGAGGAAGAGAGGCAATGTACACAGCATCGCCGCCCAGACGAGGAAGATGGCAGCCACGAGGGTCTTCTTCATTGAGCGTCCTCCTCGTACCGCGTCGTCGCCCGGATGGCGATGACGAAGATGGCGGTCGTCAGCCCGGCGCCGATCGCTGCCTGCGAGATGGCGACATCGGGGGCCTGGAGGATGTAGAACTCGAGGGATATGAGGAAAGAGAAGAAACCCGAGGCAAGTGCAGCTGCGAGGAGGTCTTTATAGAAATAGACCATCAGGGCAGAGGCGACCAGGCCGACGAGGACGAGGACATGGATGATGGATTCGATCATGGGGGCACCTCTCCCAGGCGGTCGACCACTGCTGGTGCAGGCTTGATCCCTGCCCGGTGGGCGCCGCGTGCGATGGCATGGGACCCGATCGCGTTGGTCATCGCGAGGGCGATCGCCGCAACGGCGGTATGCAGCACGAGGGTGACGTACTGGCCGTCGCCCGTCCCGAGGAAAAGGCTGACACCGTAGACGATGACGGCGAGTGCCGTGAAGAAAGACCCGAACGTCGTCATCTTCGTCGTTGCATGCATCCTCGTGTACACGTCCGGGAAACGGAGCAGCCCGAGTATCCCGAGGCAGTTGAAGACCGTGCCGATGACGAGGCAGGCGATGACAAGGATCTCGGCTATCACAGTTCACCCCCGATGTACTTCGCGACGTAGACCGTGCTCACGAAGGAAAGAAGGGCGTAGACGATCGCGACGTCGATGAAGATGACCTGCCGGTAGACCACGCCGAGCAGGATGAGTGTCGCCACGACGAGGGTGTTGACAGTATCGACGGCAACAGCCCGGTCAGCGATCGTCGGCCCGAGGACGAGCCGGACCAGAGCGAAGCAGGCGAGCACGAGGAGGATGCATACGACGAGATTGAACGGGGGAGTCATTCCGCGATCCTCCGTATCCATGCCGGGAGGTTCGCGAGGCTGAACAGCTCCTCCGCCTTCACGGCGGGACGGGTCTCCCAC
>JAPXNX010000081.1:0-5879 GCA_033811795.1 Methanolinea sp.
GCATGCTATCAGCGGCTCCATCATGGGCGTCGGGGCGACGAGGGGGTACTCGGCGGTCCAGTGGGGCGTCGTGAGGAAGATAGTGACCGCGTGGATACTGACGATCCCGCTCACGGCCACGTGCGGATACATCGGATTCACGGCCTTCCGGTTGATCTTCTCATTCTGACCGGTTCTTTTGTCATTCATCCATTCCCGGAGGGGCACAGGTCCCCAAGGGGGCAGGTGGTGCAGGACGGGTTCCTCGCCGTGCAGACGGCCCGCCCGTGCCTGATGAGGAGGTAGTTCAGGTTGCCCCACGCATCCTTCGGGAAGAGGGCCATGAGGTCCCGCTCGATCCCGCCGGGATCTTTTCGCGAGGAGAACCCGAGGCGGCGGGAGAGCCGCGCCACGTGGGTGTCGACGGCGACGCCCTCGTGCACGCCGAAGGCATGGGCGAGCACGATGTTCGCGGTCTTCCTGCCCACGCCAGGGAGTGCGAGGAGGTCTTCCATCCTGCCCGGGACGCGCCCGGAGAACCGATCGACGATCTCCCTGGACGCCCCGATGACTCGCCGGGCTTTTTCGCGGTAAAAACCGAGCGGGCGGATGATCTCCTCCACGTCCCGGGGGTCTGCAGCCGCGAGGTCCCCGGGCCCGGGGTACCGCGAAAAGAGCGTGTCGCGGATGGCATTGACACTCCTGTCGGTTGTCCTTGCCGAGAGGATGGTCAGGACGAGGATCTGGAAGGGGTTTTCGAAGACGAGAAACGTTCGCGGCAAGTCCGGCCCCCCGTAAAGGCGCTCGAGGATGGAGTAAACCTGGCAGGCACGGTCCCTGTCCATGAGAATGGGATTTTCTGGACGAAAACGTTGAACCTTTTCCCGCTCTGTCATTTGCACTTCCCAGTCATGAATGTAATGCCTGTCCCCCCCGGCTCATCCAGTATGAGCAATAGGTGTTTTCTCCAGTCTCATCTTGTATTGGAAGAGTTCGAGGAATCTGCCCCTCCACTCAGGATGCGGACGGCTTCCTGTAGTTCGACGTCCTCGCCCTCCGCAACCCGAAGAGCATTTTCTTCTGTCATGGGGATGCGTATCGAAGGGCTGACGCCGCCGACACCGTTTCTGCTGTCCACCTGAATATTTTTTTGCTCGTCCAACGATTGTCCTGTAGGCCAGTGCACCGTGATTCCTCCCGGCATTATGGCCCCCGGCCCGCCACTGACAAGGCCGAAGGAGCCGCTCGTTCCATAGAAGCCCAGCGTCTCCCCGTTCGGCAGCTCCTTGATTTTGAGAGCGATCCCTTCTCCGGAGCTCACACATTTCTGGTTGATCAAGGCAATGACGGGTCCGGTAAACTGCTCCTGTGCAGGTTCGATATACAAGCCGATCTCACCTGTCTGATTGTTAACGGGACCCAATATCCACTTTTTCGTATCCGGGTCATAGGCATTCTGGTATTCGTAAAAGCTCCTGGTCGAATAAAATGAGCCTAAAATATCAGCGGCCATCTCATCAAGCCCGCCCATGTTGTTCCGTATGTCCAGGATCATCCCGATGCAGCCCTGCCCGTTTGCCTGCTGGACAGCCTGGCGGACCAATTCCACGGTTGACGGAGCCGTCCCGGCGCCCTGCAGGTCGGCATCCATCTCGGCCCAGAGCCTGACATAATAGATGTTTCCCTGCAGGATTTGTGTCTCCACCACCGATTTTGGTGTAGGGGTGGAGTCTTCCTTTTCCAGGTACATGTTCCTCAGCTTGTCGGACAGGACGGAATCTGGGTAACATTTTTTCAGAGATAAGCCGCCGTCGTCGTATGCTGTCAGGGTAAGTACAGAGGCTGCCGCAGGGCTCCCCTCCCTCCATGTGATATTTGCCTGGTTTCCAACGGGTGCGCGTGTCAAATACTGGAGCTTTTTCGTGCGCATGCGTTCATCGGTTGCAGAAGGCCCGGCAAGGACAGTGGAAACCTCCTCTACAGCCTTTCTGATAGGTTTGCCGTTCCATTCGGTCAGCTCAGCTCCAGGTCGAAGACCTGCTGACCAGGCGGAGCTCTCGTTGTCAACCCAGGTGACTATTATCCTGCCATCCTCCAACTCCGCCACGGAGAAGCCGAAACCTCCACCTATATACTTGTAGTCGATCTCCTCGATGGTGTCCGCCCGAACGTGACCGTCGGGTATCTCGTTCAGGAAGCCGTGAAGTGCCAGGTAATACGAATCGAAATCGCCATTGGATTCTGCCTTTTCGATCAACGGGCGGTACCGTCCATAAAGCTCCTCCCAGTCGATGCCTTTCCACTCAGAAAACGCATACTCCTCTGCCATCCTGTGATGCAGTTTATCGAAGGCCTGTGTCCAGGAAAGCCCGCTGAAGTCGTCTTGTGCAGTCTCCGGCTGGAGAAAAAAACCCAGCGCCAATGTCGTCGAGATGGCCACAACCAGCACGCAGGCACATATTATTTTACGTTTCATAGCGATCCGCCCAATGTACAAATTCACCGGATTCACAGGCGAAGTGCAGCCTGAGAATGCCGCTCCTTCAACTGCCTATTTCCTCGGGCAACTTGTTTATCAGTATAATTGGCACCTGGCAGAATATGGTTTCTCAATGGCTTTTTCCTGCAATATGCGTTACCATACTGGTCCGCCAGTTCTCGAGAAGGGGAACCTCTCATCCACTTCGTCTCTCCTCCAAAAATGGGCGGGGTGTTGTCGCCTGGAGAGACGGGATGGCGTCTTCGCGACGAGGTGCTGGCGACATATACTGCGCCTCTCCCGCGATAAGGGATATCCCAGGAGAAAGAAGGAGTCTTTTGCTCCATACTGCATAGTGGGGTAGGGCAGATTCGAACTGCCGTCAAAGCGTCCCAAACGCTCTAGGATGGACCAGGCTACCCTACTACCCCGGGAGATCAGATTTCTGTTGCGTGCCGGCAAATAGGTTATGGTGGAACAGCCTGGAGGAGGGGCAACGGGCCCTCTCCGGGAACGCTCACGAGCGTCCCTGCACTCTTTTTCCCGGCAAGGACTTCCTCGATGAGCCGTGGCTCCCTCCCGTCGAGAACGAGCAGCGGGATCCTGCTCCGGCTGATGACCTTTGCGGCGACGATATCGAGCACGGTGTTCGACCCGGCCTCGAGCCCACCTCTCCCGGCGACCTCGAGCAGCTCGTCGAAACTCATCCTGTCGAAGCGCCGTGCCGAGGGGTCAGTCTTCGGGTCATTGGAGTAGATGCCGTCCACGGACGTCAGGTTGACGAGGATGTCTGCCCGGGAGAGTTCCGCGAGGACTGCAGCGACTGCGTCGGTCGTCTGCGCCGGGGTCACCCCGCCCATGAGAACGATCTTCTGCCTCCCCATGTAGGCGACGGCCTCCCCCGGGTCCCGGGCGACCTTCGGGTATGCCGAGTCTCCCAGCGCCGCGAGCAGGAGGGCTGCGTTCAGCCGGGTGACGAGGATACCGATCTCGTCGCAGGACGCCTCGTCCGCACCGCACTCGCGTGCCGCGTGGATGTACCTGCGGGCCTCGCCACCTCCCCCGACGACAACGGCCAGGTCAGCCTGCCCGGAGAGCCGTTTCAGGACTGGTGCATAGGAAAGAAGAGTGTGCGTTTCGAGCGAGGGGAAGAGGACGGATCCGCCGAGTGAGATGACGACTCGAACCATGCCATTCATTCATTTCTTCATGTTTCACATATACCTGTTGCAAGACATGGTGCATTGTCCTGCCTGCGGGAGCAGGGATATTTATCCCCTCGTCGGGGGCTGTATCGGCCAAGTCTACCATTGCAAGGCGTGCGGGTACCGCGGGTCGCTCGTCGTGGAGTGCGACAGGGACATCGGACCAGAGGGGGATGGCAGCAGATGAAGAGCAATTACTTTTATCGTCATGCACTGGTGAATGAGAGACTACCATGAGGCAGATGCACAGGGCGCTCCGGTGGTCACCGGAAGGGCAGGAGGGGGCTGCCAGGTGTTCGCTCTGTTCCCACAGGTGCCTCGTCAGGCCGGGCAAGGAGGGCATATGCAGGGTGAGGCAGAACCGAGACGGGGAACTCTATGCCCTCACCTACGGGAAGGTGAGCGCAGAGGCAGTGGACCCGGTCGAGAAGAAACCGCTGTTCCATTTCCTGCCGGGAACGCTTTCCTATTCCCTGGGCGGCGTCGGTTGCAACTTTCACTGTGCGCACTGCCAGAACTGGCACATCTCAATGGCTGACGCGGATATGCCCGGGCTCCACGACCTTTCGCCCGAAGAGGGGGTGAGGCGGGCGCAGCAGGCAGGGTGCGCCAGCATATCCTGGACCTACAACGAGCCAACCATCTGGCACGAGTACACCCTCGATATGGGAGACCTGGCCCGGAAAGTGGGGCTCTCGACGGTCTACGTGACGAACGGGTACATCACGGAAGAGGCGCTCCGTGAACTCTCCCCTATGCTCCAGGCGTTTCGCGTGGATATCAAGGCGTTCTCCGAGGAGTTCTACAGGAAGGTCTGTGGGGCGCACCTCCAGCCGGTCCTCGACTCCGCAACCCTCGCCCGGGAACTTGGGATGCACGTCGAGGTCGTGACACTCGTGATCCCAGGGCAGAACGACAGCCCTGAAGAGACGGGGGCGCTCATCCGCTGGATACGAGACAACCTCGGGGAGAATACGCCCGTCCACTTCACGCGGTTCCATCCCGATTACCGGATGCGCGACCTGGGTGCGACGCCTGTCGCCGTCCTCGAGCGTATCTACAGGCAGGCGCGGGACGAGGGGTTGCGGTTCCCGTACCTGGGCAACGTCTCGCCACACCCCTGGGAGAGCACGTACTGCCCGTCGTGCGGGGCGCTCTGCATCGAGAGGTATGGGTACTCCGTTGCGTTCCGTGAACTCTCGGAGGGATCGTGTACACGGTGCGGGGAGCGTATACCCTATGTCCAGGCCAGGGGGTGAACTTCCGGGGCAGCCCCGGTTTCTTGCGGACCGGATGCTCGGCACGCTCTGCCGGTACCTGAGGTTCATGGGCTACGATACGGTGAGCGCGACCGAGATGGCGGAGGGCAACACACGCGAGGACACGATCCTCCTCGCCCGTGCCCGTGCCGGGGGAAGGATCCTCCTCACCCGGGACAGGGAACTCGCCCGGCGGGGGGGACACGATGCTGTCCTCGTCGAGGAGAGGGGCATCATGAACCAGCTGCACGCCCTCGCCCGGGCAGGGCTTATCGTCCCGGAGGTCAGGTTGACACGCTGTTCCCTCTGCAATACGCCTCTCCGGCCGGCACGCCCAGGAGAAATCACGCGGGCGAAGTATGCACCGGGCAGGGGCCAGGGCAGGACGTACTACTGGTGCGTGCGGTGCCGCAAGCTCTACTGGCAGGGCTCGCACGGAAAGAATCTCGAAAAAAGGATACAGGAGTTTTTCCTGCAGGACTAGGCAGCCTTGAGCGCGGACTTCTCCTTCACCTGGGCACGGTGCTTGAGCCAGACGAGAACCTTCCCCTCATAACCGAAACTCGTCATGGGAACCACCTCGATGCCTGGGGGGATGTTTCCGGTCTCTGCCCCCTTAGGGGTCATGATGATGAGCCTGGGGTTCCTGGCGCCGGGAATTGGTGACTGGGCTGCGAGGTCCTGGAGGGCTTTTACCGTTTCCCCTGTCACCTTCCGATCGAAGCTGACCAGGACATGGGCGCCCTCGAACCGGCCCTGCGCCCTGCGGGATATAACGAAGCCTTCACCTGAACCCGTTTCCCGTGCGGTACTGATCTGCCAGCCGTCAACGCTTGGATAAAGCCGCTTGAGCTCTTTCATCACGAAATCATGCATGATATCTTCGTTCGATCCCATGGCGAATCTCACCCGATGATAGGTTGATGCTGGGATGGTAAAACTGTTTTGCCCGCCCCT
>JAPXNX010000082.1:0-4320 GCA_033811795.1 Methanolinea sp.
GGAGGTCGATCCCGTAGCTCGTGGCGCTCGCATCGAGGAGCTGCCCGAAGAGGAGGGCGATGTACAGCGGGTCGCCCACGTAATCCCAGGAGAGGAGGTAACGCATCGCGAGGTAGACGGCGCCCGTGGTGGCCACTGCAAGCGCGAGGATGAGAAAGAGGACTTCCAGGGCGATAATCCCGTTCCCGATGCCGAATGCCGCCAGCACGAGCGCAATCACCACGGCACCCGCCACGCCTGCACCAGCATAGTGGCGGTGGTAATCGCGGATATACCCCCCCTCCTGCAGGGCGACCGCGATGCAGAGGACTCCCGCAGTGTAGAAGAACATGACGAAATAGATGAGCGGGGTGATCAGGAGGTAGTTCCACCCCACCGGGACAATCCCCGTGTCTTCGACCACGCGGAGGAGCCCTCCCATCACCAGGTAGGGGAGCGTCGCGAGGACGAAGTCCCTGTCGATGCGGACTGTCCTGGACCGCGACAACCAGCGATAAATGAGATATATGGCGAGGATCAGAACAAGGGCGTATGTAGTTGTATCCACCACGTTGTATGGCTGCCCGTAACGGATCGGATCGATGTAATATTTCTCTATGAAATCCCCAATCATTTCCCGATACATATGAGCGCAGACCCAATAAGATTACTCAAAACGAAGGGCTTTGACAAATCCCGGTGGATGCAGCTCCCGCGGGACGTCGTCATCGGCCACGACGTCCTCGGCCAGGTCCCCGAGGTCTGCGCCGACATCTGCCTTGAGGACAGCGCCATGGTATTCTACGGGACGAACACGCGGAAGTATGCAGGGGACCGCGTGGTCTCCCTCCTCGAGGGGAAATACAGCGTCTCCACGTTCACCGTCAGGGAGATGAGCATGGAGACGATAAAAGAGGCCGAGGAGGCTTCCCGCGGAACCGGCTTCATCGTGGGCGTCGGTGGCGGCAAGATCATCGACTGCGCGAAGATCGTCTCGTACAACCTGGACCGGCCGTTCCTCTCCGTCCCGACCGCGGCGTCCCACGACGGGATCGCGTCGGCGAGGGCGTCTGTCCCTGTCGGGGACGGGAACGCGTCCCTCGAAGCCCAACCCCCTATGGGCATCGTTGCCGACACCGCGATCATCGCAGCGGCACCCCACAGGCTGCTTGCCGCGGGCTGCGCCGACATCATCGCGAACTCGACGGCAGTGCTCGACTGGGAACTGGCGTACCGGCTCAGGCACGAGGTGCTCAGCGAGTACGCAATCGCCCTCTCCCGGATGACCGCCGAGCTCCTGATGAAGAACGCCCGGAGCATCAAACCGCACAGCGAGGAGTCCGCGTGGATGGTCACGAAGGCGCTCGTCTCCTCGGGTGTCGCGATGAGCATCGCGGGGTCGTCGCGGCCGGCATCGGGTGGTGAGCACAAGTTCGGGCACGCCTTCGAGAGGCTCGCGCAGGGAAAGGTCCTGCACGGGGAGGCGTGCGGGATCGGGACGATCATCGTGATGTACCTGCACGGCGGCGACTGGCGGAGCATCCGGGCGGCGCTGCGTGCCATCGGAGCCCCCACGACGCCGCGGGAGCTCGGAATAGACGACGAGGTCGCAGTCGAGGCGCTCCTCGCGGCGCGGACCATCCGGCCGGAGAGGTTCACCATCCTCGATACGGGGCTCACGCGCGAATCGGCAACGGAACTCGTGAGGATGCTCTATGAAGAGTGAGAAGGCAGCAGAGCAGAAACCGAGGGTCACCCTCATCGGGAGCGAGATCGCGCAGGTGGGCCTCGAGTTCATCTACGAGGGCCTCCTCCCCGAGTGCGAGGAATGCTCGGTGAAGAAGGCCTGCCATAACCTGAAGCCGGGGAGAAAGTACCGCATCGTCGGTGTCCGAAAGACCCGCCATGCCTGCAGCGTGCACTACAACGACGCCTGTGCCATCGAGGTCGTGGAAGCTCCCGTCCGCGCCCTCGTCAGCGCCGACATGGCCATCAGGAACACCCGGATCGCCTTCGACAGCTCCTGCAGCCGGCAGGACTGCGAAAACTTCCCGCTCTGCAACCCCGACGGGGTCGTCCAGGGCGAGAAGTACGTGGTCTCCGAGGTCGTAGGCAGTGCGCCCGGCGCCTGCGACAGGGGGCGACGGCTCCAGCTCGTCGACCTCCGGGGCGCCTGATCCTCCTTTTCACCCTCTCTTCGCAGACCAGAGAGAACGGGCAGCGGAAAAGACCCTCTCCCGCCCGCAGAGCGCCTCCACCCACTCGCTGGGTATCCCACCGGGCCCGTACAGCGCCCCAGCGAGCGCCCCCGCGATGGCAGCCACCGTGTCTGTGTCACCGCCGAGACCGACCGCGGCGCAGATGCAGTCGGAGAACCTGTCGGTGCCCATGAAGACGGTGAGGGCGGCGTGCGTCGCCTCGAGGGCATCGAGGCCGGGAACGGGGGTGAACAATTCCCAGCACCCGAGCACGCGGGCGATCCCGGCGTCCCGGCACCGGAGGACGGCACGGCCATGGGCTGCCGCCCGGGAGACGCCCCGGCACATATCGCTCACCATGCGGTTCACGAACGCCGAGCAGGCCGCCGGCACCGTGTCCGCATGGGTCAGGGCGGAACACTCGTAAGAGACCGACTCGACCTCCGGGCCGGAGAAGAAGACCCCGATAGGCGGGCCCCGCGACACGCTCCCGTTGCTCCTGCTCCACCCCCGGGCAGCATGGACGCGGGACGCCGCGTCGCGGATGCTCCAGCCCTCCTGCACGAGTGCAAAGACCGCGGCAGATGTCGGGCCGTAGAACTCGCGGTGCAGGGAGTAGTCCCTTGCGAGCCGGGACATGACGTCCTCCGGGCAGAACCCGCGGCATGCCGCGAGGGACTCGGCAAGGCCGAGGGCCTGGAGCGTGTCATCCGTGAATTCCCCCGCCCTGCGGGGGGTCCTGCCCCCGGCATAGAACGAGCGGACCGGAACACCTGGAGGGGCCCTTCCCTCGAAGGGCGCACCCATCGCGTCACCGATTGCAATCCCTGCAAGGACGCCTGCAGCGCCCGAAAAGTCCGATATAAATGTCACCAATAAACTATATCTGGTCAGGAAAAAAGTAGTGATTTAAAGAAGGTGATAGTGTGCAAAAGGAAGAGCTTCTCCATCTCCACATGCTGATGATCCATATCAAGAAATACTACGAAACCATCACCAACGAGGAAATCCCGACAAAACGGTACAATTCCCTCGAAATATCCCCTGTCCATATTCACAAGAACAAGAAGTGCCACAAAGACGCTATTTTGGCCCTCGGCGAAGAGATCGTCACCTACCTCCGGAACACCCAGATGCTCCGGGTGGGGTATTCCACCGAATCAGCCTCCGAGCAGGTCGTTGCCGAGCACTGATCTCTCCTCCATGGAAGAGCCCGATATCTCCCGCGAGATAATCGAGGCCCTCGCCTCCCGTGCGACGAAGCCCGGGGACGTCACCAGGATCAAGGTCGAGGTCTGCAGGAAGTACGGGGCCCCGGCGGTCCCCCGGAACTCCGCCCTCCTTGCTGCCGCGACACCCGAAGAGCGGGCCGCAATCCGCAGGCTCCTCCTCGTCAAACCGACGCGGACGCTCTCGGGCGTCGCTCCCGTTGCAGTGATGACCTCCCCCTACCCCTGCCCGCACGGGAAGTGCCTCCCCTGCCCGGGCGGCCCGGACCACCCCTTCGACTCCCCCCAGAGCTACACTGGCGAGGAGCCCGCAGCACTGCGGGCACGCGAGCACGGGTACGACCCTTACTCACAGGTCCGGGCACGCCTCGAGCAGTTCGAGCTGCTGGGCCACCACGTCGACAAGGTGGAGCTGATCGTCATGGGCGGGACGATGACGTCCCGGCCGGCGGAATACCAGGAGTGGTTCGTCCGGGAATGCGTCCGCGCCATGAACGAGTACCGGGGAGCCGCCGCGGCCGCCCGGGCAGATACGGCCCGGGTCTTCCTGGAGAACGAATTCTCTCCGGTCCGGTGCGTTGCCGCCACGTTCGAGACCCGTCCCGACTGGTGCAGGAAGGAGCATATCGACCGGATGCTCGACCTCGGGGTGACCAAGGTGGAACTCGGGGTCCAGCACCTCGACGATGCCATCCTCTCCTTCAACAGGCGGGGCTGCACCGTCGAAGACACGGCGGAGGCGACGCGCCTCCTGCGGGATGCCGGGATCAAGGTCGGGTACCACGTCATGCCCAACCTGCCGGGGAGCGATATCGAGCGGGACCGCTGGATGTTCCGCGAGCTCTTCGAGGACCCAGCGTTCCGCCCCGATTTCCTGAAGATATACCCGACGCTCGTCACGCCCGGCTCCGGGA
>JAPXNX010000082.1:4330-5862 GCA_033811795.1 Methanolinea sp.
CCCCCTACCCCGAGGACGCCCTGGTCGATCTCGTCGCCTATGCGAAGTCGCTCCTCCCCCGCTACGTCAGGCTGCAGCGGATCCAGCGGGACATCCCGGCGAAGCTGATCGTCGCGGGGTCGCGGCACAGCAACTTCCGCCAGCTCTGCCAGCAGCGCCTCGCCGAGATGGGCGGGGCGTGCCAGTGCATCAGGTGCCGCGAGGCCGGCAGGTCGGAGAGTGGCGGCACCGAGGAACTCTCGTCCTTCTCCTATGGTGCCTCCGGGGGCCGCGAACACTTCATCTCGGTCGTGGCAGGCGATGCCCTGGTCGGGTTCGCCCGGCTCCGCACCGGCGGGGAGAGGTGGCGGGAGGAGACCGGAGGGGCGGCCCTCCTCCGCGAACTCCACGTATACGGGAGCGTCGTGCCGCTCGGCAGTTCACCGTCGGCAGAGCAGAGGCAGCACCGCAGGTTCGGAAAGACGCTCCTCTCTGCCGCGGAGGAGACTGCGGCCGCAGAAGGGTATCCCGGCATCGCCGTCATGAGCGGGATCGGGGTCCGTCCCTACTACCGCCGTCACGGATATGAGAGGCGGGGGCCATACATGCACAAGAAGCTTGCATGAAGGCTGCCACCTTCGAGTTCCTGCGCCAGCGTTTCTCCTCTTACTACGGGAGTGCCCCGCTGCTCTCGCCGCCGTCAGTCCCCCAGCGGGAATGGGGTTTCATCTTCTTCGACCCGGACGCCACCGACACCCGGATGCGCAGGCACCTCGGGTTCGGGAGCCGCGACGAGGTCTTCTCCTACGTCCGGAGCATGGTCCCGCAACACGCCTACTACTCGACGGCATACTACGCAAGGCCCGGTGCAGCGACCATGCAGGAGAAGGGGTGGCTCGGCGCCGACCTCGTCTTCGACCTCGACGCGGACCACCTCATGCACGGCCCCTACGACAGGATGCTCGAACGGGTCCGGGACGAGACGGAAAAGCTCCTGGAGATGCTCACCGGGGAGCTAGGGTTTTCCGAGAATGACATCGAGGTCGCTTTCTCGGGCGGCAGGGGGTACCACGTGCATGTCAGGGACCCGGCCGTCAGGGACTTCGGCAGCAGCGAGAGGAGAGAGATCATCGATTACGTCTGCGGCATCGGCCTCGACCCGGCCCGCCTCCTCTCGCACCGCACACCTTCGCCCCGCGGATGGCACCACCGCTATATAGATGCACTCGCCGAGTACCTGCTATGGCTGGAGAGCCTGGAGGAGAAGGAGAAGGTCGCCACGCTGACGGCCCTCGAGGGGGTGGGAAAGACGACAGCTGAGGAGTTCCTCCGCCGCGTCCCGGCCATTCTCTCGCTTCTCGAGAGCTCCCCAAAAGACCTCTCGCTGCGCGACCCGGTCATCTCCCGGGTAGTCCGCGGCCTCTCTGCTGACAGGGACGGCCGGTTCCCGGCGCTGCTCCGCGAGAGGGCTGCCCTCGCAGACGAACCGGTGACGACAGACACGAGGAGGCTGATCCGCATGCCCTCGTCCCTCCACGGCGGGAGCGGTTTCC
>JAPXNX010000083.1:0-5776 GCA_033811795.1 Methanolinea sp.
CCTGGAGCACCTCCTCCACCGTCTTCACGGCCTGGGACGGCGGGGTATCCTTGATAAGCGGGTCGGTGCTCATCAGGTGGATGGTGACCATGTCGGCGCCGAGCTTCTCGACGTTGAACCGTGCCCATTCGGCAGGATCCTGCATGACCTCGCGGACATTTTCCTTGAGCACCCGGGGCAGCGCGATGTCCATGTCGAAGACGTCGAGCGCGATAACCGGGTCGTGGGGTCCTGACCCGCGACCCCCGGCGTATGCAGGCGTTGCGGCACCGCCGATCGAAAACGTCCGGCTCCTGCTGCCGCCATCCCCCTTCGTTGCGCCGAGAGTCACCTCCCGGACCCTGCCGGGATAGGACGGCACCTTCTCCTCGAACGGTGCCGGGAGGAGGTCGGCTGGCAGTTCTCTCCGGGCAGGTTTCTCTCCCGGTTGCACCGGCTGCGAGAATGCTCCCCTCGGGATGAAGATGCGGAGGTCGCCTATGTCCATGGAGAAATTCTCGAGGTCTACCTGCTGGACGCCTTTCAACAATTCCGCGAGCCGGGGTGCGAGCGCAAGGAACAGCTCTGCATCGTTCGTGGTGTTACTGTCTTTTTGTGCCATGCACATCGACCTCGCCAATTTTCCCCGACCTGACGGGTTTCACAATCACCCTGTCAGCCGTGATACGGGCATTCTTGAGGATTATCCAGAATCCCCCCGCGTTCAGGGGGAGTTCTCCGGCGGTGAAAACCTCTCCGGCGATGACTCCCTCTTCACCCTCACCTGCGGCCCACCGCTGGACAACCGGGTGGCCATGCTCGAGGAGAAATTTTTTGAGCTCAGGTATACTCTTGACATCGCTCTCGGTCGCAATCGCCCCATACACGGACCCGGGGATGAACGGCTTCAACCGCTCCCTGGTCTCCCGCGGCATCCAGACCACGCGGTCGTACCCGCCGTCCGCTTGCAGGAACTTCTTCGAGCGCATGTACTCGATCGAGATGCCATGGAACCCGTCGATCTGCCTCCCCCCGGCCGTCGAATCGGCCATGGTAGAGAACGGCAGCCCATTGACCGTGACATCGGGAAAACCACGCATGACGATGCCGAACCCATCTACTTCAGGTATGAAGAACGCGATGCCTTCGAAACAACCGCAGGAGGTGTGCGGGTAGCCGAATGCCGAGTACAGGTAGACGCGGTTCACTTCACCCATCGACTTCTTCTTGGCATTCTCGTTGACACCTGTGTATTCACCCCTTACCGAGTCGAGGCATTCACCTTTCTTGATGGCATAAATCGGTCCATCCGGGTCGATCCCTGCAGCCGCCCGGCCATCGAACCAGCTGATGGCACCGCAGTTCGCGTATCTCTGGGGCGTGATCACGCAGACGTGGGTGGGAGCGAACGACTGGCAGAGATCGCAGCCGTAGAAGGTATCCACTTCTTCGTCTGTCATACCGCGTGCCCGCTCGTCCCGCGCTTCGTAAATTGACAGGGCTTTCGTGTAAAGCGGGTGGATCTTTTCGGGATCGGTGATGAACGTGACCTGTATCTTCTCGATGAAAGGGAAGTCGTTCCTGTATAACTCGATGAGGACGAGGCCGAGAAACCGGAGCGAGTTGAACCCCTTCCTGAAAGATTTTTTCGAGAGCCGTATCCAGACGTCGTATCTCTGGTTCAGGTGCATGAACCCCTCGATGTAATTGGAATACTCGTGGATGCGGCGCTCGATGACCCCCTCGAGGTCTCTCTCGAGCCTGGGGCCCGCAATTTCGACGAGGATACCGATGGGGTAACTCTTCCCCTCCTCCATACTGGAGATGTCCGGCCCGATGATGGAGATAGCCCCGTTATTCACCTCGTCTTCGCCTTTCACCTGCACGAGTTCGAACTTCTCTGCAATGTGCGGGCCGCCGAGTTCGACCTGCATATCGTCTTTCCTGACCCTTTCCCCTTCGTACACGAGCCCGACTTCAACAGGGATATCCTCAAACATGGCACATGCCTCTCAAGGTGATTCTCCGAAGTGCTCGATTATCCCGCGGAAGTTCGCGGCCCAGTCCTTGATGGTGCTGTTGGGAAACGACCAGCTCGCATTTGGCTGGTAGACGCAGTCGAGGGTCATGGTCTTGACCTGTGGGGCGAAGTGTTTGAGTCCTGATAGGATCGTCCACTCCATGTAATAGGGTAGACCGACAAAGATGGCGAGATCGTAGTTTCCCTTGCCGTCGAGCCCCATCCACGCGGGATCCTTGAGCCGGTTCCCGATATCCATCGCCGGCATAAGCCCAGCAGTTTTGAAACCACGGCTCTGGAACTCGCGGCTGGTGCTTGCCGTCACGACGACGGGTATACCCGCCTTTTTCGCAAGTTTGATGATGCAGTCGATCAACTTGTTGCCCTCGACCTCGTACTCGATGGCACCATGGCCGACGATCATGATGGGGCGTTTCGCCCTCCGTATCATCGCATCGGCAATTTCAGGCTTGATGATGAGCGATGCTTTTTTCGGCCCCGGGATCTCGGCGGTCTGCCAGGACTCAGTGAGCGGCATAGTCAGGCCTCCTTGCTTTTGCGTATCATGCGTTCGAGTAAAGTCGGGTCAGGGATCTCCTTCTCTGTCCAACCCGCATCCGCCAGGTGCTTCTCGACCTCGTCTTTCATTGTCACCGGTATATCTGCAGCCTTTCGCACGAACAGGCTGATATCGGGCGGCATATTCCCGATGAGACGCCGGTGCAGGTCTATGTAGTTGGACAACTTGATGGCGCGGCCCTTGGTCGTGTCGTTCGGCCGCATGGCAAGCTTGGCCACCATGACCATCGCTTCTTCCTTGGTCTCCGCGGCAAAGAAGAGGTGTTCCGGCACAGGGCCTCCGTACACATCCTCACCGGTCCGCGCATCGCGAACATACCAGTCCTCGGTTCTGTCGGACCGCCCCAGCAGCATGCGGCGGTACTTCGACCCATGGGGCCCGACGACGACCGGGATGCCGAGGCGCCAGAACCCGGAAGCGATGGCTGCTGCTTTCTGGGACATTGCACCCCACGCGACCCCGACCGCTCCGACCCGGTTGTGCACGTAATCGGCAATCTCCTCGTAGTTGCCCCGCAGGGGGCGCCTGGCGAAAATGCTCGCGATCTTGATTGCGGCGCCCGAGATATGGGCGTTGGATACACAGGACCCCACGTTGACGATCCCCCCCGCTTCGAACGAGCCGGGGTACAGTTCATAGGCGCTCTTTCCGTTCTCGTCGCGGTACATGCCGGCAGACATCGCGGCACAACCCGATGTGCAGACGATGTACCGCCTTTTTGCAAACTCCATGCACATCTCGGCGACCTCGCGCGAACCCTTGGGATAGTTCGCACAGCCGACGAATGCGACGATACCCGGGATCTCGCCGAGGACGATGGGGCCGCCAACCTTGCGGATCTCGACGTCCTGTATCGCGCCCCTGCCGGAACGGATGCAGTAGGTCTCCTCCTTGGTCATCCTGTCCGCCGCCGCGACAATGATCGAATGGAGCGGTAACTTCTGCGGGCATGCAGACTCGCACCGGCCGCACCCGACGCAGTCGTCGTAAATTTCGTCGAGCCCCTTGAGGTTTCCCGATGCAGCAGCCTTCACCGCGTAAAGTATGGGGAGGTCGTTTGGGCATGCCCGCCGGCACTGTGCACACTGCGTGCACTTCCTGGCCATCTTGACGATCTCGTCGACCGACGGGAGGTTCTTGAACTTCTTGCGCTTTTTTGCGACTTCGGATACCGTGCGCACTGCCACCTCCCCCACTTTCTGCGTATCGAGGATGAGGGCGCCCGGTGTCCTGCCGCTGATAAGATCGGAAACGATCTCTTCCGCGGGGTCGGCTGTCCTGTCTGGAAGGCTGCAGCAGTTCTTCTCGCTCGTCGCAATGACTGGTGCCTGGATCTTCGCAGCCTCGATGAGCGTATCGCACCGGATGCACTGCTCGTCGATTACGATCAGGTCTGGGACCCCGCTGCGGATGTACCGGAGCTGCCAGGAGATGGGCCCGATGATCTTCGCCTGCGTCGAGTACCTAGTCATATCGAGGGCCGTGCAGCAAATACCGGTCAGTTCGATCTTCGTCTCGAGATCGTTGTCCCTCATGTAGTCGATGATCCCGGCCGCAGGAGGCACGGCATGGCCGATGACGAGGATGACAGGTTTCTTGATATCGACGGTACCCATCCCGAGGTCGACAAGCGGCGATTCCGGATCTGCTTTCGGCATGGCGTACGCGGAGATCTGAGCGATATCAGCTATCTCCATGCCCACGTGGTCGATCATGCCTGCATGGAGGACCTTGGACTCGAAATCGAGGCAGCTCCCTTCCTGGCCCGTGTGGGTGACCGCAAGGAGCTGGGTCACCTGTTTCTCGCAATATTCCAGTACCTCCTCGAGGTCGCCCAGCGTCTCGGGTTTTATCCCGCACACGAGGCGCATGTGGGGGGCTTCCACATCGATGGCATTGCCGCCGACATCTATCGGGTGGCTGCGGCCGAACTCTCCAATGACATGCCCGACGAGGTCCCGTGCATGAGCGATATGGGTGGCAGCGCCGATGGAGCTTGCAAGCAGGACGATCCTCGACTGCTGGGCAGCCATGTCTATCCCGCAGGCACCCCGCTTGTTTCCGGTCAGATCGCATTTTCCGAACGTGCACAGGCAGCAGAGGTCGCAGAACGGGAGGTAGAACGGTTTGTACCGGTCCAGCAGGACGTGGTCCCAGGAGCGGAGCGTCGTCAGCGAGGGAAACGGTGTGGGCCCCATGGGTTCGTCCCACCGCTCCCCGGTCACCGCCCCTATGGAGATGTTCACGTTGCGGAGACTCGCGATGTCGGAATGCAGTTCCCCTATCTTCAAGGTTAATCCCTTTTTAGCCACTAGCGGACCTCCTGGCGCATAACGTGATCATAACTGCCTGGTGCAATTAAGAGTATCGATAAAGTCAATCCTGCAAACATTTCCCCCTCCGCGAATTATTGATCGCTGATGATGCGTTCGACGATTTTACCTACCGACAGAAAGGCCGGGGAGGATTTCGGTACCTGGAGAAGTGACCGCCCGGAAAGGACGCACTCGGCGACAAGCGGGTCCTCCTGTATTTTCCCGAGATACTCGAGGCCTGTCTCGCTCATCGCACGGGGTCCGAGAGTTTCCGGGAAAGCATAACCCCCTACAGTGACGAACCGCCTGCACCTGATCCCCACGTCCCTGATGACCCGGTTCGCTCGCTTCACGTGGTGAAACGACTTGCTCGATGGCCCCATGATGTCCACTATCGTATCGACGCTCCCGGCAATCTTCCGGTTGAGGTGTTCGAGACCGGCAGGGGAATCGATGAGTACGAACTGGTATTGCCGTGTAATCGAACCCAGTGCACTTTTCAAGGCAGCGTCAGGCAGGCAGTAACACCCCTCGACCCACTTGGTGCCAATAGCCAGGAGGTCGAAACCTTCGCCCTCGAAGAGGCCCTGTTCCCAGATCCTGCTCTCGATCCTCTGGGAGGGAGGGACTCCGAGGGTCGTCCCGCCATTCTGGATGAATGTCTCGGACAGGAGCTCGGAGATGGTCTTTATCCCGGCAGCATCGAGGTCGACCCCCACCATCTCGGCAAGGTTCTGGTCCGGGTCGATGTCGACGAGAAGTATGGGCGTATGTTTTTTTTCGATCAGGTACCTGGCCATCAGTGCGACAAACGTTGTCTTGCCGGTGCCTCCACGCCCCATGGTCACGATGGTTTTCATAAAGGACTCCTCTTCCCTGCAG
>JAPXNX010000084.1:0-5717 GCA_033811795.1 Methanolinea sp.
CAGGAGGACCTCGGTTGCGTGGTCCATGTATTTCATCAGTATCTTGCTCGAGGCCCCCTTCTTGAGGGTGAGTTTCCCGTCGACCGTGATCTCCGACATCATCAGGACATGGGGCCTCCTCATGTTCAGGCGCACAAAATCTCCCGCCACGAAAGAGCTGTATCGTGCTGCTCTGATATAGAGGTTCCCCGCTCGAAGGGAGCATTGTACCATGTTCATTTTCCTTGAGAATTCAGACCCTTTTTCCGATAAGGACTGCCCACGCCTGTGATGATAATCATTATCGCCAGTCCCGGCATGGTACTTAAGAATGAATATTACTGCCCTCCGGCCACGTTTCTCGCGGTATATCGAGCCGGTAGCAGCCTTCTTCTCGCGGGCAGGGTTCACGGCGAACCAGGTCTCTTTCCTCGCACTGGTCTTCGGGATCCTCTGCGCCGTCCTCTTTTCCCTCGGGATGTTCCCGGCCGGGAGCCTCGCACTCCTCGTCTCCGCGCTGCTCGACCTGGTCGACGGGTCAGTCGCCCGCCAGACATCGACCCAGTCGCGTTTCGGGGCGGTCTTCGACTGGATCGTGGACAAGTACGTGGACGCCCTCGTTATCGCCGGGATTGGTCTCTCCGGTGTCCCGCTCGTCACGCGTTTCATCTCCCTCCCCCCGACTGCTGACTTTTGTGTGGTCGCCCTCGCCATCACCGGTTCCCTGATGAACACATTCATCAAGCCGGTCGTCTACGCCGAGATCGGCTACCAGGAGAGGGTCGACGGGAAGATCGAGGACCCGCTCGAGGGCGTCGGGTTCTTCGGGAGGCCCGAGACCTGCCTCGTCCTCCTGGCAGGGGGAGTGTCGGGGTTCATCTGGCTCTCCGTCATCATCATCGCGATCTGCACGAACCTCTCTGCGGTCCAGAGGATCATTTATCTCTACCGAACGCTCTCCTGATATCCCGGAGATAGAGGTCCACGAGTTCCACCGCGTACCGGGCGAGGTCCGGGATGATGGAAAAGAGTCCCCATGCTATCCCGATGAGGAGGAGGAGCGCCAGCCCTTCGGCGATCACGTTGTGGGCCCAGAAGAAACTCTCGTAGCCCAGTTCCCCGTTCCCGGCAATCTCCGGCAGGTACGGGAACCACTGCTCCGAATAGGCGACGATGACCCCGACGTTCCTCGCTATGTTGAGGAGATAGATGACGGGCACGACCAGCAGGAACGAGAGCACTTTCTGGCGGAACGTCGTCCTTACGGCACTGACAACGCCGAGCATGATTGCGATTGCCTGGACCCCCGTGCAGGCCAGGATGATCTCTACGCGAAAGCCGTTCCTGGAGATGAGGTTCCATGCGAGCCGGTCCACAGGGTACCCGACGAGGGAGAGAACGGCCACGGTCTGGTCTACGACGACTGCAATGAGCCAGTCTCCAAGAGGTGTATAGGCAAAGGGGGCATAAATCAGGAACGCCACCGCTGCAGCCGTCGACAGCTGCTCCACGAGGCGCTCGCCTGACAGGAGGTGCTTTGCGGTGATCGCGAGGAACGGGACGGAGAGCACCGCGAGAACGGGGTAGAGTATATTGTTGATGGAGAGGTAGTAAGGGATCTCTGCAAAGAGATAGAGCACCATCCCTGTCCAACCGAGCACGGCGCAGTGGTTCCGGTATCGCCACGGAACCAGGAATGCAAGGAAGAATATGCACGAAAAGAGTACGAGGAACTCTATCATCCCATTATCATGGAGTTCCCTTGAAGAAAAAGGGTGCTATTCCGAACGGAACGCAGCTGGAAAATCCGTCGCTACCTGGAAAACTCGCCGCCTCGTATCCGGAAGTCCTCCTCCCTCCTCCGGCTTGTATTTATCCAATACTTAATCTCGAATGGAAGCACATTTATATCCGATGTTTTGCCCTGAATGCGGAAGCCTGATGATCTCGTCTGCAGGTCAGCTGAAGTGCCGGAAATGCGGCTACATCAGGAATATCGATAAAAATGACCAGATGCAGATCAGGAAAATGCGTCGCGAGAGGGAGATCGTCATCGTCGAGGAGGAGGGATCTATCCGCACCCTGCCCACCATCGCGGTGAAATGCCCGAAATGCGAGAACAACCTTGCCTTCTGGTGGCTCCGCCAGCTCCGGGCTGCCGATGAAAGCGAGGTCCGGTTCTTCCGCTGCTGCGAGTGCGGGCACACGTGGCGGGAATACGACTGAGCCGGTCGATTTCCGGTTTTTCCCGTTCGTTCGTCTTTTCTCTCAACCTTTTCGATTCTCCATCCTGGTTAAAATGGGACCATCATTCAGAAGATCCATATTTGCATCGGGAGTATGTTTACCGGAAAACTGGGCAATTGCCCCAAACCACCTTACGGAGGGAAATCGAGAGGGATCCTCCTCTATTGAACAGACCGCACTCCTCTATTTAGACGCTCTCGGGACTCGCAATCCATTTGTATCGATTATGCCCCTATTCAAACCATGACGAGGAGAACGGGGATCATCCCTGCCTACTCCCTATCCACTTGGAGATGGTGGCTCCCCCTCCGGTCAATTGAACAGACCGCACTCATCCCCTCTAGACGCTCTCGGGGCCAACGCCCCGCCGCTGTGGCACCTCCTCATTGCAATAGGACCAGTGCTCTCACCCAGATCATGACAGAGAGCGTCCCGGTCATCCCTGCCCACTCCCTATCCTCCCCAGGGGTGGTTCGGAGGGGGAGAATCCCCCTCCGGTCAATTGAACAGACCGCACTCATCCCCTCTAGACGCTCTCGGGGCCAACGCCCCGCCGCTGTGGCACCCCCCATGTGGCGATAGGCCCAATGCTCACACCCAGGTCATGATGAAGAGCACCCCGGTCATCCCTGCCCACTCCCTATCCTCACACGGGGATGGTCCGGAGGGGGAGAATCCCCCTCCGGTCACCTGTAACGTAAAAATCTCCGGTCAATTGAACAGACCGCACTCATCCCCTCTAGACGCTCTCGGGGTTGACGCCCCGCCGCTGTGGCTCCCCATTATGGCGATAGGGGCAGTGCTAGGAAACAGGTCATGACAGAGAGAGTCCCGGTCATCCCTGCCCACACCCTATCCTCACCAGGGGTGGTCCGGAGGGGGTTTCCCCCTCCGGTCTATCGATTAGTCCACAATCCTCTATTCAATCACAGACAGAGGATGATCCTGCTGATAGGATACATAAAAAAGTGGAGCCTACTTCTTCGCCACCCGTCTCAGTGCCTCGATCCCGACCGCCGGGTGATGGTACCTCTTCCGTCCTTCGGTCTTTTTCCCGGCCTGTATCGCGTTCGCCGGGCAGAGCTGGATGCAGGCCATGCACTGTTCACAGTGGTGGAGCCAGACCGGGCGGCCGTTCTCGAGCCGTATGTTCTCCACGGGACAGATTTCGACGCACGTATTGCATGAAGTGCACCGGTCGTCGACCGTGAATTCCCGGTCAGCCTCGTGAACCCCGCCGATGAACCGGGGGTAGGCCAGGTGGTGGAGCAGAGCGGCAATCGGCGACCATGCCGGCTTCTCGCGGGCACCCTGTTTCACCTTTTCCGCGATCTCCTCGACGCGACGATCCGCAGCCCGGATCGTCTCCTCGATGCGCTCCCAATCGAGGGAGTCGTACATCACGATGTAATTCCCGGGCATCTTGACAGTAAAACCCGCGTCGAGACCTCTCTTTCCCGGTGCCCCTTTCAGGATTCCGTCGAGCTGGCGGATCGCAGCCGATCCACCCGTGCCTCCCATGGTGATGACAGAAAAGACATATGCAGCCCTGGACAGGTCGAGTTTCCGGGAGAAGTCTGCAACGATTGCAGGAAGGCCTGAGAAATAGAGCGGGGAGACGATCCCGACCCTGGCCGCGTCCGGGACGATTGGACCGGGTTCTTTCGTCAGAGGTGCGAGGGCTGCGAGTTCGCAGTCGCCGATGCGGCTGCAGAGCCCCCTTGCAACCGCAAGCGAGTTTCCCGTGCCTGTGAAGTAATAGATAAGAGTCTTCATGGTAGTCCTGAAAAGATTTGTGAGAGGTATACCTGGAAAAGGGTGACGCATGGACAAAGAAGGTCGCCTGGATCCCTGTCTCCTGCTCGACAGTGTGTGATCTGTTTCCCTTCGGATCGGCAGGTCTATCAAACAGACTGCACTGCACTACTCAGACGTTCTCGGGGCCGACACTCCACTAGTGTAGCATTCTCTTGTGGCGATAGAGCCAGTGCTCCAGTCAACAACATGGCGAGGAGTACCCCGGTCAACCTTGCTTATACCCTATTCTCACACGGGGGTGGTCCGGAGAGGGAGAATCCCCCTCCGGTCATCTATAACGTAGCAATCTCCAGTCTATCGCACAAACCGCACTTCTCACCTCAGACGCTCTCGGGGCTGATGCCCCGCCGCTGTGGCACCCCCTTATGGCGATGGGTCCAGTGCTCCAGTCAACAACATGACGAGGAGAACCCCGATCATCCCTGCCCATATCCTATCCACTTGGAGATGGTGGCTCTCCTTCCGGTCCATCGAATCGACCGCACTTCTCACCTCAGACGCTCTCGGGGCTGATGCCCCGCCGCTGTGGCACCCCCTTATGGCGATGGGTCCAGTGCTCCAGTCAACAACATGGCGAGAAGAACGCCGATCAACCCTGCCCACTCCCTATCCTCACATGGGGGTGGTCCGGAGGGGGTTCCCCCCTCCGATCTACCGAACAGCCCGCACTCCTCCACTCAGACGCTCCTGGGCCTGATGCCCTGCCACTGTGGCACCCCCTTATGGCGATGGGTCCAGTGCTCCAGTCAACAACATGACGAGGAGAACCCCGGTCATCCCTGCCCATACCCCATCCACTTGGAGATGGTGGCTCCCCCTCCGGTCTACCGAACAGCCCGCACTCCACTACTCAGACGCTCTCGGGGCTGACGCCCCGCCGCTGTGGCACCCCCACATAGCGATAGGGCCCGTGCTTTCATCCAAGTCATGACGAAGAGTACCCCGGTCAACCTTGCCCGCACCCCATTCTCACCCAGGGGGTGGTCCGGAGGGGGTTCCCCCCCTCCGATCTACCGAACAGCCCGCACTCCTCCACTCAGACGCTCCTGGGCCTGATGCCCCGCCGCTGTGGCATCCCCTTATGGCGAGGGGTCCAGTGCTCACATCCAGATGATGATAGAGAGCGTCCCGGTCAACCTTGCCCGCACCCCATTCTCACCCAGGGGGTGGCCCGGAGGGGGAGAATCCCCCTCCGATCCATTGAACAGCCCGCACTCATTCTCCTCCCAACGCTCTCGGGGCTGACGCCCCGCCGCTGTGGCACCCCCACATTATGGCGATAGGTCCTATGCTCCAGTCAACAACATGGTGAGGAGGCAATAAGTGATCCCGTCACCTGTCTAACGGGATCATCGAACTCACATGGGATTCAGTTGGAGTGTTGATTCAGGATTGGCCCCTGGTGCTGATTGATCGTAGTTATCGAACTTGCAGGTCAGGTTCCCTGATCCCCTCACCTGCGACTTGCCGTTCTCCAGCGTAGTGAGGTTGCCCTTGTAAGGGGTTGCCCGGCTATACCACACGAAGCGTTCTGTCCTTTCCGGGATTGCACCACTCGAGATAACCGGTCCTGACGGCTCAACTTTGAGAGTATAGTTGTGAGCAACTGTATCCCGGTTCCAAATCCTCCATCCCGTTCCTTGCGTGCATGCAGGTGTTGGCGTTGGGGTCTG
>JAPXNX010000085.1:0-5710 GCA_033811795.1 Methanolinea sp.
CCTCCTTCGTCGAGGCTATGGGTCTCTCCTCCATCCTCGACAGCGATATCGCAACGCTTTCCGGCGGGGAACTCCAGAGGGTTGCAATTGTCGCGTGCCTCGCCCGGGACGCGGACTTCTACTTCCTTGACGAGATCACGCCATTCCTCGACATCTACCAGAGGGTCGCTGCAGCGGACTTGATCCGGGAGACTGCTGCCAGTCGACCCGTCGTCATCGTGGAGCACGACCTCGCCGTTCTCGACATGCTGGCCGACGTCGTTCACGTGGCCTACGGGAAACCGGCGGTGTTCGGCGTCATCACGCAGCCGAAAGGTGTCAGGGTCGGGATCAACGAGTACCTCGGGGGGTACCTCCCGGAGGAGAACGTCAGGTTCAGGGAATACCCTGTTGTCTTCGAGAAGAGGGCGCACAGCCGTGGGTCGGAGAGGGCTACTCTGCTCGGGTTCCCGCGCATGGAAAAGACGTACGCCCGATTCCACCTGGAAGTGTCGGGTGGGGATATCCGGGCGGGGGAAGTCCTCGGCGTGCTCGGTCCAAACGGCATCGGCAAGAGCACGTTCGCCCGGCTCCTCGCCGGTGCGGAGACCCCGGACGGAGGCGCCACGCAGATCTCTGCAAAGGTCTCGTACAAGCCCCAGTACATCAAGGCCGAGACCCAGGACACGGTCGAGTTCTACCTCCGTTCGTGCACGAAGCAGTTCGACACCTCGCTCTACCAGCACGACATCATCGAGCCCCTCTCGCTCGGCCCGCTGCTGCAGTCACCCCTGGACACGCTCTCCGGCGGGGAACTGCAGCGTGTCGCCATCGCGGCATGCCTCTCGCGGCCCGCCGATCTCTACGTCCTCGACGAGCCGAGCGCACACCTGGACGTCGAGCAGCGGGTCAGGCTCACGCGGATGTTCCGCCACTACGTGGACGGGCGTAACGCTGCAATCATGGTCATCGACCACGACATCTACCTCGTCGACATGATCAGCGAGCGGATACTGGTCTTCGACGGGACACCCGGGGTCGAGGGCGTCGCGATGGGACCGTTCGGGATGCGCGAGGGGATGAACAGGTTCCTCTCGAAGCTGGATGTCACGTTCCGACGCGACAGGACCGGGAGGCCGCGGATCAACAAGCCCGGGTCGTTCCTAGATCGGGAACAGAAGTCAACAGGAGAGTATTACTATTATGCGGAGAACGAGGATGAGGCTTGATCTTCTCCGTGGATAGTGGCTGGGAGGTATGGTGACTGCACCTGTAACGGCCGGTAATATAAACTGATAACCGTTCATTGAAGGCCATCTCCTGCTCGAACAAATATCTCCCACGGTTCTCTGGCCCCTAGGGACTATTTGTCCATGACCAAAAGGATATCATCGAGATCAAATGCCAGGTACCCTTCCTTTCTGAGCACCTCTTTTCCCCCGACCGTTCTGGCCACGATCAAGAATTTTTCCTCGGTATATTGGGCATGCCGGACGCAAGACGATTTCTTCTTGAGGGATTCCAGGATCTTTCGCGATTCCTTCTGGGTCAGGATCCCCCACTTGTATTCACCGAAGAGAATGGTCCCAGAATGGACATCGCACCCGATGATATCGATCTCTTTCCCGCCATACCACCATCGTCCGATGGTGCAGCCCGGAAAAAGTCTCGGCACAACTTCGTGCCGGATATGGACAAAGGTGGAAGATCGAAGGCGTGTATTCAGCGGTTAAGAGGATATTCGGAGAGTCGGTGTAGTCGAGTTCTCGCGAAGGAATGATGAGGGAGGTAATGATGAAGTTCCAGTGCTACAATATGCTGGTCGCAATGGCATAATAGAGCCCTGGAAAAGACCATAATTGAAAAATAAGCCCAATATCGAATTGTACAACAAAGCACCGCGGGCAGAACCTTTTTCTCCCCCTTCCTGTTATATCCTCATAATGGTCCGGCACGAGTGCGGGTTCGAACAGGAGATCCTCTGCCGCAGGTGCGGTTCCCCTGTCGTCTACAACGAGAAGATAGGGCTCCACTGCCAGAAGTGCGGGCGCGAGATAACCCTGGTCTGCCCGGGGTGCGGGAAGAGGTGGTGACTCCCCCCCTCATGCCTTGCTGCGGAGCCACTCGACGTACTCCTCGCGGAGCGCCGCAAGTTCCTCGGCAGAGAGGTCCTTTTTCCGGTTCTTTTGCAGGTAGTCTTCGAGCTGGACGACGATCCGCTCGGCGACCCGGTACTCGTCCACCTCGATGTACGCAGGCGCACTCGCAACCTCGATAGCCTCTCCGCAGACCGGGCAGAGCTTCCACTGCTGGAACCGGTCGACATAGGAGAAGGTCCGGCACCCAGGGCAGCGGATGATCAGGAACATCGGCAATTGGTGATTACAGCTTCCACCGTATATATATCTACGGTGCCAGGTGGACAGGCCGCGTCTCTGCCGGGTGCCGGGGGAGGACAGGGGGCCGGTAAAAAATGCACAGCAACCAGGACCATATTCCGGGAAAATATCCTGCCCGGTGCCGGACGAAGGAAGGGACTGGGGCTGGGCCAGAATAGGATGCCATGATGCCCCCAAAAGCCCGACGGATGGAAATTTTTGATCCTTCCCCTCTTGAATTCTGGCAGGTATCCCCGTCGATATTAATGCCGAAAAGAGAAGACCTGGGAAAAGATATTTTTCAGTAGATGATATTCAGGACCAGCACCGCGACCCCGATTGCGGCGCTCACGATGACGACCGAGTACGGGCTGATGTGAATTGCCCTCTTGTCCTCGCTCTCGTAGTAATTGACCAGCCCTGCCGAGGATATCAGTCGTCCACCCTTGTTCTTTGCCATACAAACATATTTCTCGTTCTCGATATATAAAAAGGCTGGCAGCAGGCATGGCCGGCAGGGAACTTATGGTGGAGGGCCGCGCCCTCCTTGGCGAAGATTTCGAGGAGGCGCCCGCGAGGATAGTGGTGGAAGGCGGCATCATCTCGCACATCGAGGAACTGGAGGGGGCCGCAGACAGCCTCCCCTGGATCGTCCCCGCATTCTTCAACGCCCATACCCATGTCGGGGACAGCGTCGCCCTCGACATCCCGCTCGAGGGGGACCTTGATGCCCTGGTGCGGCCGCCCGACGGACTCAAGCACAGGATCCTCGGATCGACGCCGCGCGGCGAGCTCGTCAGGGCGATGAGGTTGACGCTCATGACGATGGCAGACGGGGGAACGGCAGGGTTCGCAGACTTCCGCGAAGGGGGCAGGGACGGGGTATCCGCGCTGTTCGAGGCGGCGGAGGGGGTTTCCTGCCAGCCCGTCATATTCGGGCGTGAAGGGGGCGAATCCATCGCGAACGGCCTAGGGGTCAGCAGCGCCCGGGACGTTGCGGGTGGCCTGGACGAGATGGTCTCGCTGGCACGGAAAAACGGGAAGCTCGTCGCGTTCCACGCAGGGGAGAAAGGTCCCGGTGACATCGACGATGCACTCGGGTACGAACCTGACCTCCTCGTCCACTGCACGTATGCAACGCAGCCCCAGCTCCGGCGGATCGCGGACCTCGGGATACCAGTCGCCGTCTGCCCGCGGGCGAACTGGAGGTTTCGCGTCACTTCCACTCGCAAAAAGCCCCCGGTGAAGGAACTCATCTCGCTGGGGTGCCCCCTGCTCCTCGGGACCGACAACGCGATGTGCGTCCAGCCAGACATGTGGAGGGAGATGGAATTTCTCGCCACGGTATACCGGGCCTCTCCCCGCGAAGCGCTGTGCGCGGCGACGTTTGGTGCTTCCCTGTTCCTGGAGCCATTCCTGCTGAAAGAGAAGAACAGGGCCAATTTCCTTGTCATCGACCCGCGTTCATCCAACCTCGTCCTGAGCCGGGACATTGCAGGAGCCCTCGTAAACAGGGCAGGTCCCAGGAATATCGTGAGAAAAGTTATTAATTTGTAAAAGACATTACATAGGAAGACTGTTTTGGAGTGTAGCGATGTTCACGGAGATCTTGGTCGCTGTTGACGGGTCGAACATGGGGAAAAGGGCGTTTGAGGTAGCCCTCGAGGAGGCCCGTGTCTGGAGGGCAAAAGTCCATGCGGTCTATGTCGTTGAGACAGGGCTGTTTTCGTCCCTGCCCATGGACAGCACCTGGGAGATCATGTTCAGCATGCTCGAAAAGGAGGGCAAGGAGAACCTGGAACGCGCAAAGGAGGCGGCACAAAAGGCGGGAGTGCCACTCGAGACGCATATCCGGCAGGGCCATGCAGGAAGTGAGGTCCTCAAGACTGCGGGAGAGATCGGTGCTGACCTCATCGTCGTCGGCTCCCATGGCAAGAGCGAGGTGGACAGGCTCCTCCTCGGGAGCGTGAGCTCGTTCGTAGTCAGCAATAGCAATGTGGCCGTCCTGGTGGTGAGACCATCACAGAAATGAGAGTCTCGGACTTCATGACCACCGACGTGGTCTCCGTGGAGATCCCGGGAAACCGCGACGACGTCCTCAAGATCCTCAAGCGCACCGGGATATCGGGCGTCCCGGTCCTCAAGGGCGGGAGACTCGTTGGGATCATCACCAGGAAAGACCTCCTGCAGAAAGCGGAGGAGACGCAGCTCGGCCTCCTAATGACCCCCGATCCCATAACGATAACGCCGGACGCCACCATCCGGGATGCTGCATCCCTGATGATAAAACACTCCATCCGCCGCCTGCCGGTCGTTGAGGGTGAAAGGCTTGCCGGTCTCATCTCTGTCGCAGACCTGATCGCGGCACTGGCCCAGATGAAGATAAGGGACGAGATCAAGGATTCTTACACCAGCCAGACGTTCGCCCTCTGGGAAGAGACCCCGCTCCCACTCGTCGGCCGGATCATGGAGATCTCGGGCTTCGATGCAATTCCCATCCTCGACGCGGAGAGTACGCTCCAGGGGATCATTTCCGAGCGCGACCTCATCCGCCACTCCTCGATCGAGGACACAGTCGAGGTGAGCGACTTCTCCAACGGCACCGATGACGACGAGTGGACATGGGAGAGCATCCGCGACATGCACACCATCAGTTACGGCATCTCCAAGATACAACTCCCCAACCGCCCGGTCAAGACGGCAATGGTAAAAAGCGTCATCTCGGTGCCATTGAACGCCGAGGTGAGCGAGTGCGCCCTCAAGATGAAACGGGCCCGCGTCGACCAGCTGCCAGTCGTCAATGGCGACCGGAAACTCGTGGCGATGCTGTTCGACAGGGAGCTCATCAGGGCCCTCTGCAAAGACAGGCCCTGACAACAATGTTTATGCTTCAAGATGACACTGTACTGCTTGAAGCGCTTTTGAGTCCATTTACCAGCGTTTTCCAATATTTTGGGGTGTTTCCATGAACGAACAATACAGGGAGGGACTGAAAGGGACGACAACGGTCGGGCTCGTCCTCCGCGACGCCGTGGTCCTTGCGTCCGAGATGAGGGCCACGATGGGGTCCCTGATCGCTTCCAAGAAAGCAAAAAAGATCTACCAGATCGCAGACAGGATTGGGATGACGACTGCCGGCGGGGTCGGGGACGCCCAGCAGATAGCGCGCCTCATGACCGTGGAGTGCAGCCTCTACCAGATCAGGAGGGGCAGGCCGATATCGATCGGGGCGGTGTCTACCCTGCTCTCGAATGTCCTGAACCAAAACCGCTACTACCCGTATTACGTCCAGCTGCTCGTGGGCGGGGTAGACGAGGACGGCCCGAGGCTGTATGCAGTTGACGCACTCGGCG
>JAPXNX010000086.1:0-5703 GCA_033811795.1 Methanolinea sp.
TCGAAACGGTTATGGGGGTATATGATAGTCAGGCACTTGATCCCCACGTGAATAGACATCGTTTAATGGATGAATGGAGGGCTTAACCGATGACCAATGGATTTCTGTCATAGACCCTGGTCTCCCTATTCTGCCAACAGCATGGAAAGGAGAGCAGTCCTTTTCTTGCACCCGAAAACATGGGAAGCACTTCGTTCCCTCTGTGGTGCAGAAACATGGAAGGGACGAGGCTCCCCAATTAAGACGCCAATGGGATACCAGGGACGGTCGGTTCAGCAGTGGTCCGACTCTCCGTGGAGACTCGCCTCGATGTTCTCCTTGTACCACTCGATCGTCCGCTTCAGCCCGACCTCGAACGGGATCTCCGCCCGCCTCACGTCGAGCCCACGGCGGGGTTGCCCGTCGGGCTTAGTCGTGTCCCAGAAGATCTCTCCTGAAAACCCGGTGTGCCGCGCGATGATCCCGACCAGGTCCTTTATCCTGATCTCGTTCCCGGCGCCGATGTTCACGGGGTCTGGCTTGTTGTACCGCTCCGCTGCGAGGACGACTGCCCGTGCGGCATCGTCGACGTACAGGAACTCGCGGGAGGCGCTGCCGGTGCCCCACACCTCGACGACTTCCTTTCCCTCCCGGACGGCGTCGGTGAACTTCTTGATGAGCGCCGGGATGACGTGCGAGCTCTCGGGGTCGAAGTTGTTCCGGGGCCCGTACAGGTTCACGGGCAGGAGGTAGATGGCATCAAAGCCGTGCTGCTGCCGGTACGCCTGGCACTGGACGAGGAGCATCTTCTTCGCGAGGCCGTAGGGGGCGTTCGTCTCCTCGGGGTACCCGTTCCAGAGCTCCTCTTCGCGGAACGGGACCGGCGTGAACTTGGGGTAGGCGCAGACCGTCCCGAGGACGACGCACTTGTCGACCCCGGCCTGGCGTGCGGCCTCGATGACCTGGACCCCCATGATGGCATTGTCGTAGAAGAGGTCTGCAGGGTACCTCTGGTTGAACCCGATCCCCCCAACCTTCGCCGCGAGGTGGATGACGATGTCCTTGCCTTCTACGGCCTTCCGGCAGTTCTCCCACCTCCGGAGGTCGAGGTCGTGGCTGCGGGGGATGGAGAGCTGCGAGGGCGAGACGCCGCGCCTGGCGAGCTGCTCGACGATTGCGCTGCCGAGAAAACCGGCCCCGCCCGTTATGAGGACGCTCTTGCCTTCCCAGAAGTCCACCGCTCTCAGTCCCCCTCCCACCACTTCTCCCCGAACCTCTTCTCCACGATCCGGTCGCCCTCGCCGATCGGCTCAAGATCGAACGCCCGGAGGTCTGCGTCCACCATGATCTTCACGAGGTCCGGGAACCTCACCCTCGCCTTCCAGCCAAGCTCCCTCTCGGCCTTCCGGGGGTCTGCGACGAGGACGTCCACCTCGGTCGGGCGGAAGTACTTCTGGTCGATCATGACGTGCTCGTCCCTGTCGAGGTCAGCGTACTGGAACGCCGCGTCCACGAACTCTTCGACGGAGTGGGTCTCGCCGGTCCCGATGACGAAGTCGTCGGGCTTCTCCTGCTGGAGGATCGTCCACATGCACTCGACGTACTCCGGGGAATACCCCCAGTCGCGCTTCGCATCGAGGTTCCCGAGGGAGAGGACACTCTCCTTCCCGGCAAGGATCTTCGCGATCCCCCTGGTGACCTTCCTCGTGACGAAGGTCTCGCCGCGCCGTGGGGACTCGTGGTTGAAGAGGATACCGTTGCACGCAAACATCCCGTAGCCCTCGCGGTAGTTCCTCGTCATCCAGTAGGCGTAGACCTTCGCGCAGGCGTACGGGCTCCGGGGATGGAACGGGGACTCTTCGTTCTGCGGGGGGTGCGACCCGCCGAACATCTCGCTGCTCGACGCCTGGTAGAACCGGACACCGGGGTTGCTCCGCCGGGAAGCCTCGAGGAGGCGGGTCGTCCCGAGGCCCGTGATGTTCCCCGTGTACTCGGGGGTGTCGAAGCTGACGCGGACGTGGCTCTGGGCAGCGAGGTTGTAGACCTCGTCGGGGCGGACGCGGTCCATGACGGTCGATATCTGCTCCGAGTCGGAGAGGTCCCCGTAGTGCAGGAAGAGCCCGGAGCCGCTCGAGGCTGTCCCGGCGATCTCCGCCTCGGGGAAGATATGGGCTATCCGGCTCGTATTGAGGGATGAAGACCGCCGGACGAGGCCGTGGACTTCGTAGCCCTTCGAGAGGAGGAGCTCGGCGAGGTAAGACCCGTCCTGCCCGGTGATCCCTGTTACCAATGCTTTCTTCATGGTATGGCCCGCTATTGGAAGGTATATATCCACCGGTCGGTGCATAAGTTTTCTCGTCGCTCCCCGGGGAGGGCCCCGCGCAGGCAAATCACCGGTGAGGTGAACTATTTAAGCATACAGGCGAGATAACTATAGCCAGCGTCCCGGTAGGGTAGTGGATATCCTAGAAGCCTGCGGAGCTTTTGACCCGGGTTCAAGTCCCGGCCGGGGCGTCCCTTTTTCCGATGCACTCACCCGAGCGGGATACCGCGGTGCAGCCCAGCCCGCCGTGCAGAAGCGACAGCGTCCTCGAACTCCTCTTCGGTCAGCCCACGGTTCAGGACACCGAACCGCGGGTCTTCCAGGAACTCCACAACTCTCCCGGAGGGACGGTACTGGTCCATGATGTTGACGTACGCGTCCTTCGACACCCTCTCTGCGATGAATGCGAACACCTTCCCGCTCTCCGCGAGGTCGCCTGGGAGGACGAGGTGGCGGATGAGAAGGCCCCTCTTCGCTATCCCGCCCTCCATGACCAGGTCGCCGATCTGTCTCTGCATCTCGACGATCGCCTCCTGCATGGTCTCCACGTAGCCGGGTGCACCCGAGAGGAGAAGGGCGGTCCCGCTCTCCCCGTACTTCGCATCCGGCATGTAGATATCGAAGACGCCGTCCAGGAGCCGCAGGGTCTCCACCGAGTCGTACGTGCCGGTGTTGTAGACCAGGGGGATGCAGAGCCCCATCTCTGCCGCGATCGAGACGGACCGGACTATCTGCGGGACGAAGTGGGTGGGGGTGACGAAGTTGATGTTGTGACACCCTCTCTCCTGGAGCCGGACCATTATCCGGGCGAGGTCACCGCAGTTGATCTCCTTCCCGAGCCTCTCCTGGCTGGTCCCGTAGTTCTGGCAGAAGGCACACCGCATGGAGCACCCGGTGAGAAAGACAGTCCCGGAGCCATGAATCCCCACGAGCGGGGGCTCTTCTCCGAAGTGGGGGCCGTAAGAAGAGACCTTCGGCATCTCCCCGCCCCCGCAGTACCCCGACTCCCCGCACGTCCGATCGACGCCGCACTCCCGCGGGCAGAGGCGGCAGGAGGAGAGGACCTCCCATGCCCGCTCCACGCGCCTCTCCAGTTCGCCCGATTCGGACAGGGCCAGGTACGATGGCCGCTGTGCTGCATGCCCGACCTTCATGGGATACTCCAGGTGTTGTACATGGCACCCCTTATGGCATTTGGCATGAAGGCCGCATTCGCGGTTTCCACCGGGTGAGGTCGCGAACGCACCGCGCGGGTAACGGCGGTTGCCCGGGCACGCTCCCAAAAAGCATATGGGGAGAGAGGCGTACTGGTGTAATAAAGGCACACCAAACCTGTTGGGCCCAAAGATTTGCGAGGTGAATGAAAAGATGGTCAAACTGACACCCGAGATGAAGGAGACGTTCTCCAAGATCAAGCTCTTCCCGGTGGCGACCGCTTCGAAGAAGGGGGTCCCGAACGTCGCCCCGATCGCGTTCGTGGTCATGGTCGCAGACGACACCCTCTGGCTCGCGGACAACTTCATGCACAAGACGATCGCGAACTTAAAAGAGAACCCGCATGCGGCGATCTACATCTACGACCCTGAAGCGAAGAGGTGTTTCCAGATAAAGGGGACGGTGGAGGTCAAAACATCTGGTCCCGACTACGAGAAGATGAAGAAGATGGTGCACGAGAAGAAACCGGAACTCCCGGCGAAATCGCTCGTCGAGATGAAGATCACCGAAGTCTTCGAGTGCAGCCCCGGCCCGCACGCCGGAAAGAAACTGCTGTAATCCCTTTTTCGGAGAAGGGCTGGCTGCCACCCTGGCAACCCAGCCGCGACCATTCCCGGACTCCAGCCTTCCCGCAATGACCGGGAGCAGAGGACCTTTGCTTAGGCCGAAAAACGAGGGAGAGATGACCGGGAAGATCTACTCCTTCCCGGTCCGCTTCCCCTGCTCCACGAGCCGCGCCTGGATGCCGTAGTAGGCCGAGACCCCGATGGCATGGCACTGGTCGATCGAGGTCGTATCGAACGAGACGAGGTCCCCCGAGTAGACCCCCTCGGGCGACGATCGTCCGAGGACCCTGCAGCAGCCCTTGAACATCTCTACCTCGACCCTCCCGGTCACCCTCTCCTGCGACCGCGCGATGAACGCGTCTAGGTCATGGAAGAGCGGTTCGTGGACGAGGCCCATGTACGCGAGTTCCGCCCATTTTGCATCGACGGCGTGCTTGAACGCGAGTTCCTGCCGCGTGAGGGTGAGGTGCTCGAGGTCACGGTGCGCGAGGAGGAGCACGGTTGCCGCGGGGTGCTCGTAGATCTCACGGGCCTTCAGGCCGAGGATCCGGTCCTCGATCATGTTGTTCCGGCCTATCCCGTGGCGGCCGGCACGGGCGTTCAGCTCCCGCACGAGGTCGAACGGTGCGTACTCCACGCCGTCGAGCCGGTGGGGGACCCCCTTGATGAAGTCGATTGCCACGACCTCGGGCTTGTCGGGGGCAGAGGCGGGGGAGACCGTCCACGCGTAGATCTCTTCGGGAGGGTGGGCGGAAGGGTCTTCGAGGATGCCGCCCTCTATGCTCCTGCTCCAGATGTTCTCGTCGACGCTCCAGGGCCTCTCCTTTCCGACTGGGACAGGGACGTTGTGCTCCCGGGCGTAGTCTATCTCCCAGTCGCGCGTGAGGTTGAGTTCCCGGATGGGGGCGACCACCTCGAGTCCCGCCATCCGGAAGATGAAATCGAACCTGAGCTGGTCGTTCCCTTTCCCGGTACACCCATGTGCAACAGCGCGGCTCCCCTCGCGGGCTGCGACCCTGACGACCTCCCCGGCGATGAGCGGGCGGGCGAGAGCGGTGCCCATCGGGTACCCCTCGTAGGAGCCGTTCGCCCGAATCGCAGGGAAGATGTACTCGGTGACGAACCTCTCCCGGGCGTCGACCGTGTAGTGTGCATCGGCGAGCTTCTGCCCCTTCCCGGTCGCCGCGGCTATCTCTTCGTCCCGCTGCCCGACGTTCACCACGACGGTGACCACGCGGTCGTACCCGTACCGCTCGCGGAGGAGGGGGATGCATATCGAGGTATCCAGCCCGCCGGAGTAGGCGAGGACCACGGTTCCCTTTCCCATGTTGTATTGCACTCCTTGGCAGTCCCCCTTGAGGGGGGACGATACCTATTCATTGCCCCCTGCGCGGTAATAATGCTATTTTTCGGTGGGGGACGAGTCAACCCGCTCGGAACCGGATTCGTCCTACCAGTGTCTCGATTCGATGAAAAACTTAGGGTAATACCATTGGAACAGGAAAGACCGGGAGATAGGTCTCTAGTATCAGGGAAGCATCCATCGGTGCGTCAGATCGCCCCGATATAGTGCGAGAGCGGCTCGATCGTGATCTGCTCCTCCCGCATGGCTTCTATCGC
>JAPXNX010000087.1:0-5633 GCA_033811795.1 Methanolinea sp.
CGCGACAGCTCTTCCACTGGATCGTCAAACAGGAATTCCCTGCGGCCCGAGCGTTCCAGGTCCCTGCTTGCCTCCATCGTGGGACCATCGATCGAAAAACCACCGAGAAACGCGACACCGATATGGGATGCACGGGCAAGGGCATATTCTGCATCCACGATGCCAGCCATTGACGAGAGAGCCAGGGGACTCCTGACTACCTGCCCGTTCAGAAGAAGGTTGTATCGTTCGAAACTGCGCATCGTTTCCATTGGAAGACCATCCATCGCTGCGGGAAACGTAACACCCGAAGTTCTTATTATTATGATGCCTCCGGATATAAAGGTAAACCATTCCCGGCACTGCAAATCATTTCCTTTTGGACTGGTTCCATCTATCTGTAACTGTTCCATGATGCCCCCGCCATGGGAACATACACCTCTGGAATTGTACGATGAAAATGATTGGAAAGGGGGTCGAGTATTACTCTCCCAAGACTTTCATCTTAAATCGGCAACAATTTTACCCATGATTGTAATACATTATAAAACATGGGGAAGAAAGGACTGTTGCTGGTCGGGCATGGTAGCAAACTGCCCTATAACAAGGAACTCGTAGAAAATACTGCCAGTCTCATCAAGGAGAAGTGCCCGGAATATGTCATCAGGTGCGGGTTCATGAATCTCAACTCTCCGACAATACGGGAGGCCCTCGAAGAATTTCGTCATGATGCAATTGATGCCCTGGTCGTGGTACCAGTCTTCCTTGCCAGGGGAGTGCACATCCTCGAGGATATCCCCGGCGAGATCGGCCTCGCGAAAGGTCAGGTGAAAGGGGAATTTGTCCTCAACGGAAAGACCATCCCCTTGCTCTATGCGGATCCCATCGGGAGCGATCCCCTCCTTGCCGACCTGATGATCAAGAACGCCGAACGGGCCCTAAGGGTACTCTAAAAAATTCATGCACCTCCTCGTCCTCGATACCATTCACGGAGGTGGGATCATAGCGCATGCACTCTCCGAAAAGGGTCATGCCGTAGACATGGTGGATATCTACAGGGGAGAAAGAGGTATCGATGTGTCCGTTGCACGCACCAGAGACTACGATATGGTCATTGCACCCGTCCACCTCGATCCCGGCCACCCGCTCCTCCGGGAACTGACGGCTCCCCTCATCACGCACCACCAGGCAGTGCGGTGGATAATCGGGAGAAGTGCTCCGGCACGATTTATCGAGGTCACTGGTGCAAGGGGAAAGACCACAACTGCCCACGCCCTCGCCCACCTCGTGCAAGGCCCGGGAATTCTCCACACGTCTTGCGGGGCAGTGCTGATACCGGAAAAGGAGACGATTGGCGGGAACGGGATAACCCCAGCCTCGCTCATCGCAGCGGCTGGTGCTGCACATTCTGGCGACCGATGGCTCATTGCGGAGGTCTCGCTCGGGTTCGTGGGTGCAGGGAAACTGGGTATACTGACATCGCTGGAGACCTACACATTCGCAGCCGGGAAGAGGGATGCACTCACAGAAAAACTCCGTTCCGGGGCCGGCCTGCCGTGGCTCATCGTGCCTCCCGGCTTGAACCGGTCCGGAAACAGGCTCCCTGCTGACCAGGTGGCCACGGCAGCGGGGAGCACATGCCGGTATGCATGGAATGGAATTTCCGGCACGTACGAAAATCCCCTTCTTGCGATAGAGGCGTACCGCGACCCGCTGCTCATCGCAACGGCAGCAGCCTGCGTCCTTGGGATCGATCCCTCCACGCTTGCCAGTTTCAAACCAATAAGTGGGAGGAAGACTGTTTTCCGGTTTGGCAGCATTCTCGTCGTGGACGACTCCAACTCGGGGACATGCGCGAAGACTGCATGCGATGCAATCCGCCTGGCCCGTGCACAGGCTGGGAGGAATGCACCGCTCATCCTCGTGATAGGAAAAGAGGAGGGGGCGATTTGCGAAGGTTTCCCCGCGGAGGAGATTGCCTCGGTGGTCATGGACGAATCCCCTGACCACATCGTCCTCGTCGGGGACTACGACCCTGCGACTGCATGTCCTGGCAAAGGGGATGGCTGCATCGCAAGGGCACGCACCCTAGACGAGGGGAGGAGCCTTGCGATGCAGTCGCCGGAAGGGAGCATGGTTGTCCTTGCGGTGAAGACATGGCGTTGAAGACAATGAAATACATGCAGCCCCGGCCTAGTTCGATCGTGGCCGCGCTCTACACGGCCCGCGACCTCGGCGTCGATGTATCCATACTCCACGGACCATCGGGGTGCTCCTTCAAGCATGCCCGGCTGCTCGAGGAGGACGGGATGAGGGTCCTGACTACATCCCTTGCCGACCACGAGTTTATCTTCGGCGGGCAGCAGCCCCTGGAGGCAGTAATCGAATACGCAGAGCGTACATTTTCACCCGGGAGAATGGCAGTCATCGGGACGTGTGTCTCCATGATCATCGGCGAAGACCTCCAGGCAGCAATCCGGAACGCAGGTATCTCCACCCCCATCATACCCGTCGAGATCCATGCCGGGTTCCCCGAGAACATCGCGGGTGTCATTGCAACGCTTGAGCCCGCGGCAGCACTGGGATGGATATCGAAAGAGGAACTCGAGAGACAGAAGTTCCTTCTCTACAAGGCAAACGAGGTGGAGCGCACGCGTGGTGCGGCGTCGAAACCCTATATCAAACCATCCCGCGGCGACCTCAAACACCAGGCAGCAGAGCGTCTCCTTTCCCTCGTCGATTCCGGGAAGTCGGGCGTCGCCATCATGAATGCAAAGAAGGAGACGGCGTACATGTTCGCCGACGAGCTGCTCGCCCTCCACGACGCCCGGCCGGGGGCTGATGTCACGTATATCGCAAACCTCGAGGAGAGGGGGCTTCCAAAGGTGGTAGAGGATGCCCGCTGCATCCGCAGGGAAATGGAGGGGAGAGGGGTGGACCTCTTGCTGTGCGGGGCGCTCGACGAGTATGGCGCAAATGGAGACCCTCTGGGTGAGTTGATCCGCTCCCTCTCCCCTGATTTTGCATTCGTCGTCGGTGTACCTCATGCCATCCCGCCTCCTGCCCTCGATGGCATCGAGTGCATCTCGGTCACGAACGGGCCCCGGCAGGTGGAGCCCCTGCGGGAGCAGGGCCACCGAATCGTCGTGGTCGAGATCGACCTGCACCCAAGGACTCTTGGAGTCAGGAACATCGTGGAGAGCGAGCTCGGGGCAGTGATCCGGAGCATGGCATGAAAGCACTAATGATCGCAGGGGACCGGTCAGGCAGCGGCAAAACGAGTATCACACTTGCCATCGCCTCCCTCCTCTCACGGACCATGGCTGTCCAGACTTTCAAGGTCGGGATGGACTACATCGACCCGTCATACCTCTCGGCAGTAACGGGACGGCCATGCCGGAACCTGGATACGTACGTGATGAACGCGGTGCAGGTGCTCTCCGTGTTCGCAAATGGCTGTCGCGGCGCCGATATCGCCATCATCGAAGGTGTCAGGGGGCTGTATGAAGGTGCAGAAGCGCTCGACGACACGGGAAGCAGCGCATCAGTTGCACGTGCCCTCGATATCCCCGTGGTCCTCGTCGTGAATGCACGGAGCATCACCCGGAGCGCAGCCGCACTCGTGCGCGGTTTCCAGTCTTTTGACCCTGCCGTGCGGATTGCAGGGGTGATCCTGAACAACGTTTCCGGTAAAAAACACGCGGAGAAGACCAGCCGGGCTATAGAGCACTATTGCGGGGTGCCCGTCCTCGGAGCCGTGCCGCGGGTCGCAGAACTGGAGCTCGGCATGCGTCACCTGGGGCTCGTCCCGTTCAGGGAGGAGCAGGACTCCCCGCAATTCCGGGAAAAGATCGGGATGGTGACAGAAGCAGTCGGGCAGAACCTCGACCTCGATGGTCTTCTTGCAACTGCATCTGACATTCCGCTGCCAGAGGCGGATGTATCCTTTTTCACCCCGGCCAGGCAACAGGATATAAGGATCGGGGTAGCATACGACCATGTCTTCACCTTTTACTACGCAGACCTCTTCGATGTCCTGAAAGCCCAGGGAGCGGCGTTGACTTTCTTTTCCCCGGCAGGTGGAACCCTCCCCGATGCAGACGGGTACATCATCGGCGGAGGATACCCCGAGATGCATGCTGCCGCCCTCTCGGAAAACGAGGATATGCTGCTCGATATTCGCGAACGTTCCCGCCAGGGAATCCCCATCTACGCGGAATGCGGAGGCCTCATGTACCTGACCCGTGAACTCGTGATAAAGGCGGGTTGGCAGGGGAACAGGGAGGAGAAGAGTTACGCCCTGTGCGGCGCCTTTCCGGGAAAGACACTCATGCCAGCCCGCCGGGTCGTTGCCTATGTCAGCGGGAAGAGCAGTGCGGGATCACCCGTTGGGGAATCGCTGTTCCGGGGGCACGAGTTCCATTACTCCGAAGTAATGATGCCTGGAGAGACCCATTTTGCCTACAGGCTCTGCAGGGGACAAGGAATACAGGATGGACGTGACGGGGCACTCGTTCAGAGAACCCTCGGGAGCTTCTCCCACCTTCACCCGGTCGGAAGCTTTCCCATGTTCTGCCGGTTCCTGGAGACCTGCCGGACTGCCATGGACACGTAAATCAACCAGCAGGTAAAAAATACTATGAAGGAATATGATATGCTTGCATGTTCGTGTACATAGACGGTAAAATGTACCCCCGGGAGGAGGCGAAGATCTCTGTCTTTGACCACGGTCTCCTCTATGGCGATGGGGTTTTCGAAGGGATCCGCATGTATAACGGGCGTATCTTCCGGCTCCCTGAACATATCGACAGGCTCTATGACTCTGCAAAAGCAATCGACCTCTGCATCCCATTGACCAAGGATGAAATGACAGGGGCCATCATCGAGACTATCAGGAAAAACAATCTCAAGAATGCATATATTCGCCCGATTGTCACACGGGGAATAGGTGATATCGGGCTCTGCCCGACAAAGTGCGAACAGCCGACTGTCATCATCATTACGACGGAATGGGGTGCGATGTACGGTGACCTGTACGAGAAGGGGCTCCGGGCAGTCACCGTGTCCATTCGCAGGAATCCCTGCTCCACTCTCCCGCCCAACATCAAATCTCTCAACTACCTCAACAACATCCTCGCAAAAATAGAGGCAAACTGCAAGGGGGGGGACGAAGCTATCATATTCGACATCCAGGGGCACATCTCCGAGGGGTCCGGTGACAACATCTTCGTGATCAAGAATGGCGTGATTTACACGCCTCCAACCCTGAACAACCTGCGGGGGATCACACGCATGGTCGTGCTCGAGATCGCGAGAAGTCTTGGGATAGCCATAGTGGAGACAGACCTCGGGTACTTCGATCTCTACACCGCTGACGAAGTATTTGTCAGTGGTACTGCCGCAGAAATCGCACCCATCGTCTACATCGACGGGCGGGACATCGGGTCAGGACGCCCCGGTCCGATCACCCGCCAGCTGATGGAAGCGTTCAGGGTGGCTACGGAAAGGGAAGGGACACCCGTTTATTAAAAACAGCCGTCTACAGGGGCATCCCTCTCCATAACACTTTTTATCCTGTAAGCGAAAATGTAAGGGTCGATTGCTGCTATAGTGTAGTCCGGCCAATCATGCCGGCCTTTCACGCCGGCGACTGG
>JAPXNX010000088.1:0-5618 GCA_033811795.1 Methanolinea sp.
GGCTGGACCGCGACGAGTGCACGCTCCTCGCCCGCCGGGGCGTCACCGTTGCGCACAACCCCGTAAGCAACATGAAGCTTGCCACGGGGCGTGCGATGCCCTACCACTGGCTGAAGGAGGCCGGCGCTCCTGTCGCCCTCGGGACAGACGGCTGCGCCTCGAACAACAGCCTCGACCTTTTCACCGAGATGAAGTTCGCTGCACTACTCCAGAAGTTTGCATGGAACTCGCCGACCCTGCTCCCCGCAGGGGAGGCCCTCACGATGGCGACCTCCGCCGGGTCGAGGGCTCTGGGTTTCGGGAATGGAAGGATCGCACCGGGTGAGCCTGCAGACATCGTCCTGGTCGACCCCCATTGCGTCTGCAACACGCCGGCGCACAACACCACGTCGAACATCGTCTACTCCTGCACGGGGAGCGTCGTTCAGACGACAATCTGCCACGGAAGCGTCCTCATGCACAACCGGGTCGTCCCGGGCGAGGAAGAGATCCTCCGCGAGGCGGCCAGGGCCGCGGAAAGGCTGGCGGAGAGGGCACGGGGGGGTGAGTAGATGGCGAAATCCCCTCCAGACACGAAAAAGGCTGATGGATCTCATTTTTCCCCTCTTCGTCATTTCAAGTGGGTAAATTGAATTTGAACTGACCGCACCTGTTATAGCTCACACGGTGCGATCCTGGTTTTGCTTGTTGTTGAACCGCCGCCAGGGCGCCCTTCGGGGGCGGCGGGGTCCCTCGCAATAGGGGTGTGGGGGCGGTAGCCCCCATTCATACTCACTTACTTACCCACTCAAAATAGCGAAGAGCCTTTTTCCAGCATTTCTGCGCCGATACGATATCGTCTCCACTACGAAGAGTGGATCAAATAGGAGTCCCGTGAGCTGCTCCATTTTGGAGATGGAACGCTGCCAATCTCTCCTGGCAGAAAACGGAGGAGTGGAAAAATGAACGCGAAAACTTACGCGGTCTCGATACCGGACACCTTCTCGAGACCGAGTTCCTTAATGGAGATCTCCCTCATCCTGTACTTCTGGATCTTGCCCGTCACGCTCATCGGGAACTCGGTCACGAACCTGATGTATCGGGGTATCTTGTAGTGTGCGATCTTACCCCTGCAGAACTCCCTGACCTCTTCCTCGGTCATCGACGCCCCCTCCTCGACCATGACCCAGGCCATCAGTTCTTCGCCGTACTTCTCGTCGGGGACGCCGATCACGTACACGTCGGCGATCTTCGGGTGATTGTGGAGGAACTCCTCGATCTCGCGGGGGTAGATGTTCTCGCCGCCCCGGATGACCATGTCCTTCAAACGGCCCACGATTCTGACATACCCCTCCTCGTCGACCGTCCCGAGGTCCCCGGTATGGTTCCACCGGTCATCATCGATGGTCGCGTGGGTGGCACTCGGGTTGTTGTAGTAGCCTTTCATGACGCAGTAGCCGCGGGCACAGATCTCGCCGACCCTGCCACGCGGGACGATCCTCCCGCTCTTTGGATCGATTATCTTGATCTCGGTGTGGGAGAAGGCGCGTCCCACGGTCGAGACCCGGCGCTCGACCGGGTCCCTCGTGGTGGTCATCGTGATCCCCGGGGACGTCTCCGTCTGCCCGTATACGATGACGATCTCTGACATGTGCATCTTCCTGTTAACCTCCTTCATCACCTCTATGGGGCAGGGAGACCCTGCCATGATCCCGGTGCGGAGGGTCTCCATCGAGTACCTGGAGAACTCGGGGTGGGCGAGCTCTGCGATGAACATCGTCGGGACGCCGTGCAAAGCGGTGCACCGTTCCTTCTCGACGCACTGGAGGACTTCGCCCGCGTTGAACGCCGGGCCCGGGAGGACCATGGTCGAACCGTGCGTCATGCAGGCCATGTTGGAAAGCACCATCCCGAAACAGTGGTAAAAGGGGACGGGGATGCAGAGCCTGTCCATCTCGGAGAAATTCATTCCGTCTCCGATGATCTTTCCGTTGTTGAGGATGCTGTGGTGGGAGAGGACGACGCCCTTCGGGAAACCCGTCGTGCCGCTCGTGTACTGGATATTTATAGCATCGTCGAACGAGAGGGACTCCTCCCGGGCGGCGAGCTCGCCTGCTGTCACCTCGCGCCCCCTGCGGTTGACCTCGTCCCACGAGAACATCCCGGCCGGGGCCTCCTCGCCCATGAAGATCACGTTCTTCAGAAAGGGGAACTTCTCGGTGGACAGGCGGCCCGGGGTGGACGACGCAGCCTCCGGGCATGCCTCGAGGAACATGCCCGTGTAATCGGAGGTCTTGAACCTGTCCTGGATGATCACGGTCTGGACCTCTGCCTGCCGGAGCACGTACTCGAGCTCGTACGTCCGGTAGGAGGGGTTGATGTTGACCATGATCGCCCCGATCTTCGCGGTCGCGAACTGGGTCACGACCCACTCGGCATGGTTCATGGCCCATATCCCGACCCGGTCGCCCTTCTCGACGCCTATTGCCATTAGTCCTTTCCCAAGCTCGTCCACCTTCCGGAGGAGTTCCCGGTACGTATACCGTATCCCCTGGTGCGTCGAGACCAGCGCCTCTGTGTCGGGATACTGCTGCGCTATGTGGTCCAGCATCCCGCCTACCGTGGACCCGAGGAGGGGCTTGTCCGAGACTCCGCACTCGTAACTGCCTGCATCCATCCCAAATTCGTTTCTTGTGCACTCATATAGCCTCACCGGAATCTCTCCCGGAATCCCGCCGGGTCACAGCATAACCCTTAAATCCGCTCGATGCGAGGTATTACAGTCAGGGGTCGTGGCCTAGTCCGGAATGGCGACGGGCTCCAGCGGTCGTTCGCGTCGTGTGGATGATGAACAATGGGTCTCCTGAAAATCAGATGATGATCCGTTGGAGCACTGACGCATGTCGGAGAGACCCGTCGATCGTGAGTTCAAATCTCACCGACCCCACATTTCGTGACTGCATCCTGTTTTCATCATTTCGAGGGGGTCCATTGAATTCGAGTTGGCGGCACCTGGAACAGATCGTGGTGATTGAGTTATCGGCGTTCCTGGATCCTCTTGCAGTACCTTTCGAGGCTCCCGGTCCGAAGGGCACGGTTTCCTCATAACTTTATCATATAATCCAGTCACATAATGAGCTAGGAGTTCGAATCGTTCCATGTACCATATCGGTGAAGCACTGGTCGGTGAGGGGCCGGAACTGGCCCACGTGGACCTGGTCCTCGGGGAGAAGGACGGCCCAGTAGGGGCAGCGTTTGCAAATGCACTCTCCCAGCTCTCTGCCGGGCACACGCCTCTTCTCGCAGTCATCCGGCCCAACCTGATGACAAAACCGGCGACACTCGTCATCCCGAAGGTGACGCTCCGGAAGGGGACCCAGGTCAGGGAGATGTTTGGGCCAGTACAAGCCGCCGTCGCGAAGGCGGTTGCCGACTCGGTCGAGGAGGGGGCCTTCGGGGACCGGGACCTCGAGTCGCTCGTCATCCTGGCGAGCATATACCTCGACCCGGAAGCCTCCGACTACAACAGGATATACCGGTACAACTACGGGGCAACGAAACTTGCCATTACCCGGGCGCTCGACGACTTCCCGGACAGGAAGACCCTCCTCTACGAGAAGGACCGGGCCCCCCATGCCGTAATGGGCTTCAAGGTCCAGAGGCTCTGGGACCCGCCCTACCTCCAGGTCGCGCTCGACCTCGTAGACATGGAAAAGGTCCGGTCCGTGCTCGCCGAGCTCCCGCAGAACGACCACCTCATCATCGAGGCAGGGACACCGCTGATCAAGAGGTTCGGCCTCTCCATCATCAGCGAGATCCGCAAGGTCCGGCCATCCTCTTTCATCATCGCCGACCTGAAAGTCCTCGACACCGGCAACCTCGAAGCGCGGATGGCAGCCGATGCCGCTGCCGATGCTGTCGTCATCTCTGGCCTCGCCTCCCAGTCAACACTCGAAAAGGCGATTGCCGAAGCCCGCAAGACCGGCATCTACTCTGTAATCGACATGCTCAACGTGCCTGACCCAGTCAAGGTCGTAAAGGCCCTCAAGGTCAAGCCCGACGTCGTCGAGCTCCACCGGGCCATCGATGCAGAGGGATCGGCCCATGCCTGGGGAGACATCCCTGCACTCCGCAAGGCCGCGGGCGGACGGCTTCTCGTCGCGACCGCGGGGGGGATACGCGTGGACAAGGTGAAGGAGGCGCTTTCGGCCGGAGCCGATATCATCGTGGTGGGGAGGGCAATCACCGCGAGCAAGGACGTGCACTCCGCTGCAGACCTCTTCCTCGAGCAGCTGAACAAGGAGGAGATCGACCAGTTCCGGGTGATGACGGACTTTTAATAAAACATTATGTATATTTTTATTAATATTTAATTAAGTTAAAAGCCCGGCCGATAAGCCAATCTATTCAAGTCCAAATCTTTTCTTAATGCATTAAGTCTTAAAAATTTCACCCAATTCCGTATAGACCTCGAGTTTCTTATTTGATTTTTTCCGATTACATTTTCGACAGACTAATTTTAAATTGTGTACTTCAGTAGGACCTCCTTTTGAAAACGGAATGACATGGTCGAATTCAATTTCGTTATCTTTAACATGCTCATGGCATACCTGGCAAGTATAGTCATCTCTTCTTGCTACTTTAAGCATAATTTCACGAGGAATATGTCGAGTTATTCTTCGACCCTCTTTAGTTTCAGTGAATGGTTCCTTTACAAAAAAAACAGGACACATATGACCGAATACGGTGCAATAACATTCTAATATAATTTTTGGTGGCATTTTCAATGGCATTTCTTCAAGGAGAGATTCATCATCCACCATACCTTCCATTTCATCCCTTAAAACAGGATATAGAGGGAAATCTTCAACTAAAGGCCCATACGGGCAATATTTTAATTCCCAACATGGTTTACACGCAATCTTGATATTTTCTTTCCACTTTTTCAAAACCGTTTTGTCATCTGTATCAGGACTAAAACCCAATTCTTTTTTGTAATATGGATCTAACATAAAATTCTATTTCAGATAAATCAATTAATAATAGTAACTGTTCAGCCTGTCCTGTGAGCAGCAGCAGGGATGAAGGGTTCTCCCTCGAAAACTTTCAGAAGAGACGCGAACACAGGCAACTCATTTTTCTTCACCGTTGAAATGTATCCCCTAACTCTGCAGAACCAGTCAGCTCCGTCCTCACTCCTGAACGTACCCGAAATCTTCTGTTGCAGTTTCATCATCCGGATATCCCGTTCAGCCAGGTTATTGGAGAATGGGATCGAGAAATCGTGCATGAACGAAAGTATCTCAGTTTCGTTCTTCTGGCAGCGGTCAAGGAGGTTTTTGGCCTTTGACTGCTTTTTTCGGCCACGTTTCCCGAGGCGATCCGGGCCATCGGACGCGCCTCGATGCGCGATCCGGTGGAGGTGACGGTGGAAGGCGCGTCCGACGCGCCGGTCATCGATCAGCGCTTCTTCGAGGTCGAACCGGCGCAGAAGGCCGCGGCGCTGGCCGGCTTGCTGCTGGAATATCGGCCCGAGTCGGCGGTGGTGTTCTGCAACATGCGGCGTGATTGCGATGAAGTGGTGTCGTCGCTCTCGCATCTGGGATTCTCCGCGCTGGCCTTGCACGGCGACATCGAGC
>JAPXNX010000089.1:0-5594 GCA_033811795.1 Methanolinea sp.
GTAGGAGGGGCCATATTCGCCCTGTTCTGGATCAAGACGGCTGGCATGGACTCAAAGGACGTCGCACGCCAGATCCAGAATTCGGGGATGTCGATCCCCGGGTACCGGAGGAACCCGCAGGTGCTGGAGAAGTACCTCGACAGGTACATCCCCCGCGTAACCGTGATAGGCGGTGTCTTCATCGGCGTCCTCTCGGTGTTCGCGAACCTCTTCGGTGTGATAGGGTCAGTGAGCGGGACGGGTCTCCTGCTGACGGTCTCCATCACTTACAGGCTATATGAAGAGATCGCGAGCCAGCAGATCATGGAAATGTACCCCTTCATGCGGACATTTTTCGGCAAGGAGTGAGAATGACGGGAAGGAGAGTGATAGTGACAGGGGTCCCCGGGGTCGGGAAGACGACGGTGGTCACCGGGGCGTTGCAACTCCTGGAGGAGGAGGGAGTCTCCTACAAGTCCCTCAATTTCGGGACGTACATGTTCGAGACAGCCATGTCGCAGGGCCTCGTCCGTGACCGGGACGAGATGCGCATGCTCCCGGGGGATGCCCAGAAGACGCTGCAGCAGGCAGCGGCCCGGGCCATGGCCCGTGAAGAGGGCAACCTCCTCATCGATACCCACGCCTCGGTCAAGACCCCCCGCGGGTTCCTCGCCGGGCTGCCCGAGTGGGTGCTCCGGGAGTTGATGCCGGACACTATCATCCTCGTCGAGACCGATCCCGACCAGGTCCTGATGCGGAGGCTCTCGGACGAGACGCGGACGAGGGACCGGGAAGGGTCGGGGGCGATCGCCGACCACCAGCAGTTCAACAGGGCGATTGCGGCGTCCTACTCCATGCTTACTGGCTGCACGATCAAGTACATCACGAACGCCGACAACCTCCTCGACTTCGCGGTGCGCGAGATGGCAGACGTGCTCCGGTGAGGGCCATGAAGAGCAGTCATAAAGGATTCATCGCCCTCATGGTGGCGATGGCGATGATGTTCTCGTACAGCATCGCCCCCCTTCGCGACGGAGTCGGCAGGGGACTGGACGTGGTCCTCGGCCCGCTCGCGGAGATGATGCCCTTTTTCGTCCTCATCATCATCCTTTCAGCCCTCACGGCCCTCTATTCCTCCATCATCCAGAAGTATACCATCGACTACGAGAAGATGACCGAGGTCCAGGAACGGATGAAGGTCTTCCAGAGGGAGTACCGCGAGGCCCAGCTATCCGGCGACGAAAAGAGGATAAAGAAGCTCGATGCAAAGAGGGACCGGATGATGAAGGAGCAGCTGGAACTCTCCCAGCAGCAGTTCACCCCCATGGCATACATCCTGATCATCACGGTCCCCATCTTCTTCTGGCTCCTCTTCCGCCTCGGCATCACCCCGGATGCACCTATTGTCATGCCGTTTTTCGGGCAGCACACGCTGTCCGAGGGGGTCCTCGGCCCGTTCCCGGCCTGGATCCTCTGGTACATGATCTGCTCCCTCACGATCAGCCAGGTCATCCGGAAATCGCTAAATATCGGGGGCATCTGATGCGAATCACGGTGAGCGGGCTTCCCGGGAGTGGAACGACCACTCTTGCCCGCAACCTTGCAGAGGTCCACGGGTACAGGATGATCTCTGCCGGGGAAGTGTTCCGGCAGATGGCGCGGGAGAGGGGAGTCGATCTATCGGATTTTGGCAGGATGGCCGAGAAGGACCCTGCAATCGACCGCGAGATCGACTTTCGGCAGCGCGAGATTGCAGAGAGGGAGGACGATATCGTTGCCGAGGGGAGGCTCTCGGGCTGGTTTGTCAGGAACGCGGATCTGAGGATCTGGCTCCAGGCCCCCCTCTCCTGCAGGGTGGAGCGCATCTTCTCCCGTGACACCCCCGGGGACAGGGAGTCTGCCCTCCTCCTGACGCAGGAGAGGGAAGCCTGCGAGGCGCGCCGGTACCGCGATTACTATGGCATAGATATCCGGGACCTTGCGCCCTACCACATTGTCCTGGACTCCGAGAAATTTTCAGCCGAAGAGCTCCTGGCAATCGTCGAAACCGCGATACGGATCATCGGGGAGAGAACGAAGCAGGACCGGTGAGAGACCATGCGGCTTCGGATTCTCGTCGACAGTTCCACCCTTGTCGACCGCTATCTCCTGGCAGAACCTGCTTTTTCTGCCCTCGTCGAAACCGGGAGCGGAAAAGTCCTCTTCGACCTCGGCTATTCCGGTGCATTCTTAGAAAATTCCCGCAGGATGGGGTTGGACATCCTCGATTGTCGTTATATCGTCCTCTCCCACGGGCACCTGGACCACACTTGGGGACTCGTCCCCTACATCATGGCAATGACGGAGGCCAGGACCGGGAAGAGGCCGTGCACCCGCCCCACGCTCGTCGCCCATCCCGACGTATTCCTGACAAAGAAGACCGGTGACCTGCCCGAGACGGGGATGCTCGTCTCCGAGGAGAAGTGCCGCGAACACTTCGATCTCCAGCTCTCGAAGGAGCCTGCCTGGCTCTTCCCGGACCTCGTCTTCCTTGGCGAGATACCCCGGCAGTTCGCGTTCGAGGGCGCAGGACAGTCCAAAAAGAGGATGAAAAAAGGGCCTGGGGGGCTCGTTTTGGACCCTCTCTCCGACGACAGTGCACTCGCTTACGTGGGAGAGGAGGGGATCGTCATCGTCACGGGCTGTTCGCACTCCGGGATCTGCAACATCGTGGCATACGCCCGCGAGGTCTGTGGAGAAGAGAGAGTCCTTGACATCGTTGGAGGGTTCCACCTCGCAGGAGTACCTGCATCGCGGCTCGAAGAGACCGTTTCCACCCTTGCAGGGATGGGAGTCTCCCGCATGCACCCCTGTCACTGCACCGGTTTTACGGCGCGATGCCGACTTGCGGGTATGTTCGCTGTGGAAGAAGCAGGTTCCGGGTTGGAATGCGAGTACCGGTGATGGGCAGGCCGCCTCTCCCGCTCCCCCAGGCTCGTTTTTCCATGGGAGTTTCTGCCAGGCATGGATGTTCGCAGGGCAACGAAAAAGTCCGAAATGGAGTAAGACCAAGAAATGCCAGACGATAACGAATTCACAGTCATGATCGTGAAGGACTGGGACATCCCGGCACTGACCAGGCTTTACCGTGCCGGGGGCTGGTGGAACGAGGAGCAGGACCTCCCGGGGCTTTCCCGCCTCGTTGAATCGAGTTTCGCTTTTGCCATCGCAGTCCACCGGGAGAGCGGGGTGACAGCAGGGATGGGGAGAGCCATCTCGGACGGAGTCTCGGATGCCTATATACAGGACCTTATCGTCCTGCCGGAGTTCAGGGGCATGGGGGCCGGCCGGATGCTGCTCGAGAGGCTGGTCGATGTCTGCCTCTCCCGCGGGATCACGTGGATCGCCCTCGTCGCCGAACCGGGGACCATGGACTTTTACAGCAGTAGCGGGTTCGTGCCTATGGAAGGGCACGTACCGATGCGTTACAGGGGGAGGGGGACGGTATGCTGAAGATCTCGCAGTTCCGGCCGGTGACCATGGGCGACCGGGAGGTATTCTCCCGCCACTACGCGCAGAACCCACCGGAGCACAGTGACAACCTTTTCTCCAACATCCTCTGCTGGAACCATTTCGCCCATTACACGTATGCCGAGCACAAAAAGTGCCTCGTGATCAGCAGCACTGTCCAGGGGGTAACCACGTTCCGCCCGCCGATCGGGCCCAGGGACAGGGAAGCCCTCCTCGACGTGATCGAGCTTGCTGTCCGCGAAGGGGGTGAAAGGCCGCTCGTCCTCGTGGATGGGCCGACCGCTTCATGGATCAGCACGCTCTACCCGGACCTCCCGCTCCGCCCCGACAGGGACTACTGGGAGTACGTGTACCTGACCCGCGACCTCGCACACCTCGGCGGCAGGAAGTACCTCTCGGTCCGCAGGCAACTGCACAGGTTCATCGACAGGTGCCACCATACCGTGGAGGAGATTTCGCCCGATAACCTCGACGATGTCAGGAAGTTCCTGCACGAGTGGTGCGAATGGAAGCAGTGCAATGACCACCCCTTCCTCCATTACGAAAAAGACGCCGTCCTGTTTGCCACGGAGAACTTCTCCATGCTCGGGCTCTCCGGCCTGGCCATCAGGGTTGGTGAGAGGATCGGGGCTATCGCCATCTTCGAGGAGCTCAACCCGGAGACTGCAGTTGTCCACTTCGAGAAAGGCCTGCCTGACTGCGAGGGGATCTACAAGGCCATCAATGCAGAGACGGCGCGTCACCTAGAGGGCAGGTATACCTACATCAACCGCGAGAGTGACATGGGAGTCCCAGGTCTTCGCGAGGCCAAGACGCGGTATCACCCCCACCACATGGTCGAGGTCTACTCGGTTGGGAGAGATGACCTTGAGCGCCTTGTATGAGGCAATGTTTTCACCAGCTTGGAAGGCGAATGCGCGGGATATGCTGGACGCAACGGGAAAAATATCCATGATAAAAATAATTCTAAAAATATAGGGTGGAAAATATGTCCATTTTGCAGCCTGTTTGGAACTTGAATTTTCTCGGTGCGCGTTGCAAATCCATGCTAATATGTGCCGTTTCCAAATAGAGGCATTTATTGGCACATTTTATCGAAATAGGCAATAATTTTCCTTTGATATTCGAAAAGGAGCCCGCATAACTGGAGGAATCGAGGGAAAAGTTTAAATTTTGAACGTAAGACCTCTTAGTAAGTAGTTCCAGTGAGGGAACTATGGTGGGAGAAGGAAACATGCTTGAAATGAAGTGTGAAATGGCCGTCCGCAACATGAAGGACGACGATGTAATAAAGAAGTTCCAGAACGACAAGGCGTGGGGTTTGTGCACTATGGTGGACCTGAAGCAGTGCAACCCGGAGACCATCAGGGACCCGGAAAAGATCCACGAGTTCATCATCAAGCTCTGTGATCTCATCGAGATGAAGAGGTTTGGTGATCCCACCATAGTCCACTTTGGCCCCAATGCCAAGGTCGCGGGCTACTCCATGACCCAGCTGATCGAGACGAGCCTCGTGTCCGGCCACTTTGCCAACGAGTCGAACTCGGCATACCTCGATATCTTCAGCTGCAAGGAGTATGCCCCCGAGAAGACCGCGAAGTTTTGCAAGGAGTTCTTCGGTGCAAAATCGATGAACTACAACGTGGTCTTCCGTTACTAAAATAGAATCTAGGCACTTCCAACCACCCCTCCCCTCCAGGGGAAGAGGGGCGACCTTTTTTAGGACAGGTTCCTCCGCTCGTCACTGTTCTGGTCGTGCAGGTTCTTTTGGTCCCTTCAGAACAGGCCGAGGATCCCATCGGAAACGATCTTGACCGCTATCGCCGCAACGAACATCCCGAGGACGCGGGCCATGACCTCGGTCACGCTGTCGCCGAGGAACCTCTGTATCTCTACCGAGAAACGGAGGATGAGCCATGTAGACCCGAGCGAGAGGGCGATCGCAGTGGCAGGGATAAAGACCCCCATCTGGTTGACTAGGAGGATCACGGTAGTGATTGCACCTGGACCGCAGAGGAGCGGTGTCCCGATGATGACCCCGGCAGCGGTTGGCGAGTGGTCCCTGGGCCTGCCAATATCGATGCCCAGTGCCATCTGCATCCCGA